>FR901952.1:0-21417 GCA_000438255.1 Clostridium sp. CAG:389 | reverse complement strand
CAGATTTGGAGTAAAAGCAAAAGAAAAAATAAAACAATACAAATCAAATATAGATGTATTAACAATGACAGCAACTCCAATACCAAGAACAATGCACATGTCAATAGTTGGAATAAGAGACATGTCAGTAATTTATGAACCACCTCACAACAGAAAACCAGTTCAAACTTATGTATTGGAATATGACCAAGAAGTTATAAAAGAGGCAATAACAAAAGAATTAGAAAGAAATGGTCAAGTATTTTACATTTATAACAGAGTAGACACAATACAGAAAAAAGCAGATGAAATATCAAGATTAGTACCAGAAGCAACTGTGAGTTATGCACACGGACAAATGACTGGAAATCAAATAGAAGAAATAATGCAAGACTTTATTGAAAAAAAATCAAATGTCCTAGTATGTACAACAATATTAGAATCAGGAATTGACATAGCAAATGCAAACACAATTATAGTAGAAAATGCTGACAGAATGGGACTAGCAGCATTATATCAAATACGTGGTAGAGTTGGAAGGTCAGATAGGCAAGCATATGCATACATAACTTATAGAAAAGACAAAATGCTATCAGAAGAAGCAGACAAGAGACTAAAAGCAATAAAAGAATTCACCGAATTTGGTTCAGGATTCAAAATAGCAATGAGAGACCTAGAAATCAGAGGAGCAGGAAGCATGCTTGGAGAAATACAATCAGGACACCTAGAACAAGTAGGATATGACACATATTGCACATTACTAGACGAAGTAGTAAAAGAAATGCAAGGAGTAGAAGTAGAGCCAGAAATAGACATACAAATAGACTTAAATGTAACAAGTTATATACCAGACGAATACATACAAGACTCAGCACAAAAAATAGAAGTATATCAAAATATAGCATTATGCAAGAAAGAAGAAGACATCCAAAATGTTGTGGATGAAATCATAGATAGATTTGGAAATATGCCTGCTGAATTAGAAAACTTATTAGACATAGCAAGAATCAAATATTTAGCAAAACCATTTGCAATAAGTAAAATTGCAAGTAAAAGAACAGCTGTTGTATTTACTTTTGAACAAAGTAAATATGAAATTGATTTGCAAAAACTACTTAAAGTTTATGGTAATAGAATTAAGTTTTCACCAGGTATAAAAACTATGATTACATTAGATATTGGAACAACAAATGAAAGACAGATTTTAAATGACGTTACAGAATTTTTGAAACAATTAAGTAAATAAAAATTCGGGATAGAGGGACGAGATAGAACCCCGTCCCTCTATCCCGAAAATTTTTAATGATGATGATGAATAGAATAAAGCAGAGTGAAAGGAGAGAATATGCAAGTAATTTCTAGCAAAGATAATGAATTTGTAAAACATGTAAAAAAATTAAAAGAAAAAAAATACAGAGACATAAACCAAGAATTCATTATAGAAGGAATAAAATTAGTAAAAGAAGCAATTGAAGAAAAAGCAAATATAAAGAATATTATAATTTGTGACAACTGTGAGGATTCAGGAATCATTCCAAAAAATTTAATGTATGAAATTGCAAAATACAATTGTATATATGTAACTGAAAACATATTAAAAACAATGTCAGATGTGAATGCACCACAAGGAATATTAGCAATAATCAGCATGAATAATAAAAATAATGAAATTGATTATAGTCAAGACATAATAGTTGCATTAGATGATATACAAGACCCAGGAAACTTAGGAACAATATTAAGAACTGTTGACAGTGTAGGACTAAATCAAATATTAGTATCAAAAGGAACAGCAGATTGCTATAACCCAAAAGTTGTTCGTTCAACAATGGGGGCAATTTTCAGAATTAAAATTATAGAGTGTGAAAACTTAGAACAAACATTAAAAGAAACTCAAAAAAATAATTTTAGAATAGTTGTAAGTTCATTACAAACTAAAAATAGTTTATATGATATCAATTTTGATAAAAAAGTAATTATTATAGGAAACGAAGCAAATGGTGTTGAACCACAAATTCAAAAAATAGCAGATGAAAAAATAAAAATACCTATGCTTGGAAAAACGGAGAGCTTGAATGCTTCTGTTGCAACAGGTGTTATTTTATATGAATATGTAAGACAAAAAACGACAATAGATGACAAAAAAACAGTCTAAAATTATTAATAAAATTATAATTTAGGTAACTATTGAAAAAATAATTGCAATGGTTACCTATTTATGTTACTATAATGATAGAAAAATTTTTTATGGAAATTCAAAGTACTTTAAATTCAAAAAAGATTAATTTCAAAAATCAAAATCATACAAATTTTTAATATCTAAATACAAATCCAAAAAACAAAGTGTAATATATTAAGATAGGAAGGAGGCATTATGATTTATTTTTCCTATAATGATTTTATGGATAATCAGGAAAAGGGAAAAAGAATAAGAAGAATAGAAGAAGAAATATCAGAATATGAACAGAAAAGCGGGAAATTCACAGAATCAATAACAAAATATCCAATAACAGAAATTTTGAGTGATAAAAATGAATTAACAGATTTTTTAACAGACTTTTTTAATATTACTTCAATTATAGAAGATCCAAATATTGTATATTGTAGCAAAATAAAGGCAAATACAGACAAAAACAGTAAAAATATAATAATATGTAAAATAAAAGGAAAGGAAATATTTCTGATAATAAAAGAAATAGATAAAATAGATACAAATATAGCATATAAAATGTTTGAACACTCTTCAAATATAATAAATAGGTGGAAGAAAGAGAGCAAAGAACAAAAGATAAGAAATCCAATAGTAATACCAATTGTTATATACACTGGAAATTCTATATGGAAAACTAACAATTGTAAGGAAAATGGTAAAATTAATTATGTTACATATAAAGACAATATAATAAATTTTTCTTATAACATGCTAAATATAAATGATATAGGTGAACAAGAATTAAAAAATATGAAATCAAAAGTTTCATTAATAATATTAGACATCAAGAATAAATATTTACAAATTAATTAAAAAAGTATTGACATATTTCCTTATAGGTGTTATATTTACAAGCAAGAAAAGGAGGAACAGTTATGGCACCTGATTATAGTGTTATAGGTAAAAGAATAAAAGAAGCAAGAAATAACCAAAATTTGACACAAGAGGAATTAGCTGATGAATTGAATATTTCTGTTGCTTTTTTAAGTAGAGTTGAAACAGGAAAATCACATATTAATTTGAAAAGATTGACACAAATTGCAGAATTTTTAAAAGTATCACCAGGATATTTGTTAACAGGTAGTAATACTACATCTAAGGAATATTTAAAAGAAGATTTTAGATTGATTTTAGAAGAATGTACTCCTGAACAAAGACAATTAATATATAAAATTTCAGAATTGATTAGTAAAACTAAATTTGAAAATACAAAAATAAAATAAAAAACATAATTTATATTAGAATCAAGTAATAAGATTGCACATTTTTTAAATAAAAACTATTAAATTGAATACCTGATGGAGAGGAAAAAACAGGATCCTTTTCATCAGGTATTTTTTAATATAAATTAGAAAGAAGAATTAATTGAATAGAAGAAGTAACCTCAAAACTGAATTTTACATAAAATATATTAGGATAAATAAAAGGAGGCAATTTATGAAAAACATACTAGAAGTCAAAAATATAGGAAAAAAATATCAAAACAAAGAAGACGAAATACAAGCACTAAAAAATGTAAATTTCAGAATAAAAGAAGGAGAATTTGTAAGCATAATAGGGCCAAGCGGATGTGGAAAATCAACACTACTATCAATAATAGCAGGACTAGAAGAAAAAACAGAAGGAGAAATCTACATAGAAGGAGAAAAATGCAATGGAATATCGCCTAAAATAGGATATATGTTACAAAGAGATTGTTTACTAGAATGGAGAAATATATTAAGCAATACACTATTTGGGCTAGAAATAAAAGGAATAAAAAACAAAGAAAATATTGAATATGTAAAAGAACTATTAAAAAAATATAATCTATATGATTTTAGAAACAAATATCCATCAGAATTATCAGGAGGAATGAGGCAGAGAGTTGCACTAATTAGAACACTTGCAGTAAAGCCGAAAATATTGCTATTAGATGAAGCTTTTTCAGCACTAGATTATCAAACAAGAATAATGGTAACAGAAGATATTTACTCAATATTAAGAAAAGAAAAAATTACAGCACTAATTGTAACACATGATATATCAGAAGCAATAAGTATGTCAGACAGAGTACTAGTATTAAGCAAAAGACCAGGAACAATAAAAGATATACATAAAATTGATTTTGAAATAGAAAACAGAACACCAATAAATTGCAGACAAAGTCCTAAATTCAGCAAATATTTTGATTGCTTATGGAAGGAGCTTGGTGTAAATGAAAAATAAAATATCACAAGAAAGAAAAAAATATTTAAAAAAAGTTAAAACAAAAAAGCTATTAGTAATAGCAACCCAATTAGTAATTTTAATAGGATTTTTAGCAATATGGGAAGCGTTAGCAAATGCAAAAATAATAGACAGTTTTATAACAAGCCAGCCGAGCAGAATATGGAACACATTTATGAATTTGACATCAAATGATTTGTTAAAACATGTAAAAGTAACAGTATATGAAACAATTGTAGGATTTGGTCTTGGTACAATAATGGGCGTTCTAATCGCAATTATTCTATGGTGGTCTAAGTTTTTGGCAAAAGTTTCAGAACCATTTTTAGTAGTATTAAATAGCCTTCCAAAAGTTGCACTTGGTCCAATAATTATAATTTGGGTACGGTTCAGGCACACCTGCTATAATCGTAATGGCAATTGCAATCTCATTAATTGTAACAATATTAGAAATGCTAAATGGGTATTTAAAAACAGATAAAGAAATAATAAAAATGGCAAAAACTTTTAATTGTACAAAATTTCAATTATTAACTAAAATAGTAATTCCAGCAAATATAGGAACATTTATAAATTCACTAAAAGTAAATATTGGACTTTCGCTTGTAGGTGTGATTTCAGGAGAATTCTTGGTCTCAAAGGCAGGCCTAGGATATTTGATAGTATATGGTGGTCAGGTGTTTAAGCTTGATTTGGTTATGACAAGTGTTATTATTCTTGGAATTGTTGCTGGTGTTATGTATGGAGGAGTATTATTGCTTGAAAAATTTATCCGAAAATAGTACCTTGTTATAATTTACATTTTTAGTTAGTGTTATTTTTCAATAATATATTAAATCTATAAAAATATAAGTTATAACAATATTTAGGAGGAATATTGTGAAAAAGAAAATAATAATGTTAGGCATTATATTACTAATAATTTTAATAATTGTAGGAATAGCAGTATATCAAAACAACAATAAAAAAACAGACAGTAACTCAACTGTAATAAAAATGAATGAAGTAACACGTTCAGTATTTTATGCACCACAATATGTAGCAATAAACAATGGATATTTTAAAGACTATAACATAGAAATAGACTTAACAACAGGTCAAGGAGCAGACGCAGTAATGACATCAGTATTATCAGGAGAATCTCAAATAGGATTTGCAGGACCAGAAGCATCAATATATGTATATAATGAAGGAAAAGAAGATTATACACAAGTATTTGCACAACTTACAAAAAGAGACGGCTCATTCTTAGTATCAAAAGAAAAAATTGATAATTTTGACTGGAATACGTTAAAAGGAAAAACAGTAATACCTGGAAGAAAAGGTGGAGTTCCATATATGACACTAGAATATGTAATTAAACAAAAGAGACTTACACCAGGAAAAGATTTAACATTAGATGATAGTATTAAGTTTGATTTAATGGCAAGTGCTTTCACATCAGGAAGTGCTGATTATGTCACACTTTTTGAACCAACAGCATCTAACATAGAGAAATTAGGCAAAGGACATATAGTTGCATCTGTTGGAAAAGAAGCGGGTGAAATTCCTTATACAGCATATTTTGCCAAGAAAAGTTATATTGAAAATAATGAAACTACAATTCAAAACTTTACAAATGCAATTTATAAAGGACAAAAATGGGTTAAAGAACATACTGCGAAAGAAATAGCAGAATCAATTCAAAATTTCTTCCCAGATACTGATATTGAACTTTTAACAACTGCAATTCAAAGTTATAAGGATATTGATGCTTGGAACGAAACTCCTGTTTTAAAACAAGAGAGTTTTGATAAATTACAAGAAGTTATGAGTTTGGCTGGTGAACTTAAAGTTAAAGCTCCTTATGACAAAATTGTTAATAATAAATATGCACAAGAAGCAACTAAATAAATTGATTTAATATTAAAATAAAATGTGAAACAAAATAAAAAGTGTTTCACATTTTATTTTTAGTACAAAGTTATTTTAGATGTCACAAACGGACATTTTTTTACCAAAAAATATTGTAATCAAGCATAAAATGTGATATAGTGAACAAAAATAAATATTGGGAATAAATTAAAAGATTTACCAATATCTGAAAAGTAAGGAGTGATACAAATGATAGCAATAGGAGCAGACCACGGAGGATATAAATTAAAAGAAGAAATAAAAAAATATTTAGAAGAAAGTGGAATAGAATACAAAGACTATGGAACAAACTCAGAAGAAAGAACAGACTACCCAATATACGCAAAAAAAGTATCAGAAGCAATACAAAATAAAGAATGTGAATGTGGAATATTGGTATGCAGATCAGGATATGGAATGACAGTAGTAGCAAATAAATTTAAAGGAATAAGAGCTGCATCAATACATGACCAAGAATCAGCAAAATATGCAAAAGCAGATGATGATATAAATGTAATAACATTAGGAGGAGACTATTTAACAATAAATGAAGCAATATGCATAATAAGAAATTGGTTAGGAACAGAATTTAAAGGCGGAAGATATGAAGAAAGACTAAAAATGGTAGAAGAAATAGAAAAAAATAATATGAAATAATTGGAGGAATATATATGTGGGGAAACATAGCAATAGCATTTATACTGGCATTTGTAGTAACATTTGTAACTACACCATATACAATGAAAATTGCAAAAAAAATAGGGGCAATAGATATTCCAAAAGATGAAAGAAGAGCACACAAAAGATCAATACCAAAATTTGGTGGACCAGCAGTAATTTTAGGATTTTTAGTATCAACAATATATATGTTAATAGTAATGAGTATAGAAAACTCAATAAACTTATTTGGAATACAAAAATATTGGGAAAAACTATTAGGATTTTTGGGTGGAATATTAATAATTTCAGCTTTTTGCGTTGTTGATGATACAAAAACAATAAAACCAATAACAAAGTTAATAGGACAACTGTTAGGATCAATATGCATAGTAGCATCTGGAATAAGAATAGAAGGAATATCATTACCATTCTTAAACTTTCCAGAAATGCATGAAATAACATCAATACTAATTACATTAGCATGGATAATAATTGTAACAAATGCAATAAATTTGATAGACGGACTAGACGGACTATCATCAGGAATATCAATAATATCAGCAATTTCATTATTAGTAATATTTGTATTAAATGGCTCATCATTAATATCAATAGTACTAATAACGGCATTAGCAGGAGCATTGGTAGGATTTTTACCATTCAATTTTACACCTGCAAAAACATTTTTAGGGGATACAGGTTCAAACTTTTTAGGTTTTTCATTAGCTGTAATTTCAATATTAGGTTCTGCTAAAACATATACAGCAGCAGTAATTGTATTACCACTTATAGCATTGGGATTACCAATATTTGATACTGTATGGGCAATAATAAGGAGATTAATAAAAGGAAAATCTATAAAGGCAATATTTAAAGCAGATAAAGGACATTTACATCACAGATTAGTAGCAAGAGGTTTTAGCCAAAAACAGGCAGTTCTTATTTTATATGGTATAAGTGCAATATTTGGAATGTTTGCAGTAATACTATGTGATAGTGGAATTTGGAAAGCGTTATCATTCTTATTAATAATGATTGTTGCAGTGGCATTAGGATATAAGAATTTTTCTGTTGAGAGAACAGGAAATGAACAATATGAATGTACTCAATGTAAGTACATTTATAATCCAAAGTTTGGAAATGAAAAGGCAGGAATAGCAAAGGGAACAAAATTTGATGATTTACCAGAAGATTGGGTTTGCCCAGTTTGTGGTGAGGGAAAGGATATGTTCCAAATTCACGAATAAGTTGAAAAATAATATTAAGAAAGGATAAAAGATTAAATGCAAGACAAAATAATGAAATTTTTAGCATATGATGGGAAAATATCAGTGGTATGCACAAGTACAACAGAAGTTGTGGAAAAAGCAAGACAAATACATGATTTAAGCCCAGTAGCAACAGCAGCATTTGGACGTTTACTAACAATTTCAGCCATAATGGGCAATGAAATGAAAAGTGAAAAAGATAAATTAACGGTTCAAATGAAAGGAAATGGACCATTAGGAACAATGCTTGTAACATCAGATAATTTTCCAAGGGTAAAAGGGTATGTATCAAATCCAGTTGTTGATTTACCATTAAATGATATGGGAAAATTAGATGTAGGTGGAGCTGTTGGAAATGCAGGATTTATAAATGTAATAAAAGATATAGGTTTGAAAGAACCATATGTAGGAATATGTCCACTTATTTCAGGAGAAATAGCAGAAGACTTTGCAGAATATTTTGCAAAATCAGAACAAAAAAACACAGCAGTTGCTTTGGGAGTTTTAGTAGATAAAAATGGAGTTAAATCAGCTGGTGGATATATAATTACACCAATGCCGGATGCAACAGATGAAGAAATATCAAAAATAGAACAATCAATTTTTAAAGCAGGAGCAATTTCAAAAATGTTAGATAAAAATATGACATTATCAGAAATAGCAAAAGCAGTGACAGGTGATGAAAATGTTCAATTAATTGAAGAAAATATAACACCTGTATATGAATGTGATTGCTCAAAAGAACATATGGAAGAGGGACTTGCAACATTAGACAAAAATGTTTTAAAAGAAATGATTGAAGAAGATGGAAAAGCCGAGTTGGTTTGCCACTTTTGCAATAAAAAATATGAATTTTCTAAGGAAGAATTAGAAGAAATATTAGGAAAAAGAATTAACGGAGGAATTTAAAATGAAAAATGAAGTATTAATATTTGGACACAAAAATCCAGACACAGACACAATCTGTTCATCAATGGTAAAAGAAATTTTAAATAAAAAAGAAGGGTGTGAAAAATCTAGAGCAGTAAGATTAGGAAATGTAAATAAAGAAACACAATATGTATTAAATTATTTAGAATTAGAAGCACCAGAGTTAATAGAAAAAGTAGAAGAAGATCAAGAAGTATTACTAGTAGACCATAATGAATTTAATCAAAGTGTAGATGGAATAGAGAAAGCTAAAATACTAGGTGTAACAGACCACCACAGAATAGCAAACTTTGAAACATCAGAACCATTATATTACACAGCAAAACCATATGGATGTACATCAACAATATTATTTGAAGAATTTAAGTCAAAGGGAATAGAAATTGAAAAAACAGAAGCTATATTAATGGCAAGTGCAATAATTTCTGACACATTATTATTAAAATCACCAACAACAACAGACCATGATAGAAAAGCATTAGAAGAATTAGGAAAAATAGCTGATATAAACATAGAAAAATATGGATTAGAAATGTTAAAAGCTGGAACAGATTTAGATGATTTCTCAGCAGAAGAATTAATAAAGTTAGATGCTAAAAGCTTAGATAAAGATGGAACAAAATTTGTTATAGCACAAGTAAATACTGTAAGTATAGAAGATGTTTTAAAAAGACAAAGCGAATTAGAAGCTGCAATAAATAAAACAATTGAAGAAAAAGGTTTATCTTTGTTCGTATTAGCAATAACAGATATTTTAAATAGTAATTCTCAAATTATTGCATTAGGAACAAAAACAGATGCAGTAGAAGAAGGCTTTAATGTAAAACTAGAAAATAATACAGCATTCTTAGAAGGTGTTGTTTCAAGAAAAAAACAATTATTACCATTCATAGATAAAAATATATAAATGGATGCCTAAAAAGGCATCCATTTTTGTGCTTCCGTAAAAACTTGACAAATTTGTAAAAAAATTGTATACTAAGGAACGTACTTAAGATGGATTAATATAATAATATAAGGAGTAAAAAAATGAAAATAAAACTGAATATAAAAAGCATAATATTCATGACAATAATAGCAATAGCAACACTGCTTTTTATAAATATAAGCTTTGCAGCAAACACAGGAAAAGTAGTAGTAGAAACAGCAAAACTTAGGGAACAAGCAAACGCAGACTCTAAGGTATTAGAATTAGCATCATTAGGAGAAGAAGTAGAAATCTTAAACGAAGAAGAAGATTGGTACAAAGTAAAATATAAAAATATAACAGGATATATAAGAAAAGACTTAATAGAAGTAGAAAACAAAGAAGCTGCAAACACAACAAACAAAAATGAAACAACAGAAAATAGCATAACAGCAGAAAGCAACACAACAACATCAAGTGAAACAATAAATAATAATGAAACAAAAACAGAAGATGTTACAAAAAACGAAAAAGTTAAATTAGCTGAGGATGAAAAACTTAAAATAATACCATTAATAAGTTCAATAGAATTATATGAAGTAAAAAAAGACGAGGTTGTAGAAATTGTAGAAAGACTAAATGACTGGGCTAAAATAAAAACATCTGATGGCAGAGAGGGATGGATGATATCAAAAAGAACTAATTCAACAGGAGAATTAGAAGTAGTATTTTTTCTAGTTGATGATAACGATAGTTCAACAACAAACACAGAAAATAATACAACAAATACAACAACAGAACAACAAACAAAAACAATGTATGTAAATTCACAAACAGTAAATTTAAGAGAAAAAGCTGATAAAACATCACAAGCATTAAAACAACTAACAATAAATACAAAAGTTACAGTAATGTCAACAGAAAACGGATGGTCATATGTAGATGTAAACGGAACAAAAGGATATATAGCAGAAAACTTATTATCATCAACAACAAAGGAAACATCAAGAAGTGGATTAACAACAAGAGAACAAGCAACAGCAAAAAGTAGTACAACAACAAATTCAACAACAACTGAAAACACAACTACAACAAACACAGCAACATCAACAACTGCAAGTACTAAAACAAAAACAATAACAGAATCTACATCAACATCACAATCAGGAAATTCAGTTGTATCTTATGCAAAACAATTTTTAGGATGCAAATATGTATATGGGGGAACAAGTCCAAGTGGATTTGACTGCTCTGGATTTACACAATATGTGTACAAAAATTTCGGAGTAAATTTAAACAGAACAGCAGCAGCTCAATATAGTAATGGTCAATCAGTAACAAGTTTACAAGCGGGAGACTTAGTAATGTTTGGAAAATCAGGAATAAACCATGTTGGAATATATATTGGTGGAAACTCATTTATCCATGCAGCAAATAAAAGTCAAGGAGTAAGAATTGATACATTATCAACAGGATATTATAAAACAAACTATGTTGGCGCAAGAAGAATTTTCTAAGATGTTACAGTTATTTTAGAGTTATAAAATGCAATTATAGGAGGTAATATTGAAAAGACCAATTTTAGTTGCAATTATAGGATATATAATAGGTATAATAGTGGGACTATACTTACAAATAAGTGTAGTCCCATTTTATATAGCAATAATTGCAATATATGAAATTTATAAAAAATTTTTTATTCACAAAAAGCTAAAACAAAAATTAAATTTATTTTCAATAAAAAGATATTTTAGATATATAAAAATATTTATTAATTCAAAAATTATCATAGTATTAATAATAGTCTCAACAATTTCCAATACAGTAGTTTTGATTCAAAATAAGAAATATGAAAAAATATATGAAGAATTATCACAAAAGAAAAAAATAACTTTAACAGGAATAATTATAAGTAATAAAGAAGAAAAACAGTATTACAATAAATATAAAATAAAAATACAAAATCAAAATTTAAGATTTTATATAATAGTAGATAAAAATATAAAACTAGAATATGGAGACAAAATAAAAATAGTTGGAGAATATAAAAGACCAGAAAAACAAAGAAACTATAAAGGATTTGATTATTCTAATTATTTAAAACAATTAAAAGTTTATGGGACAATAAGAGCTTCAAAAATAGAAAAAACAGCTGAAAAACAAACAAATATAGTATTTCAAATATCAAATAAAATTTGTAATAAAATAATAAATAACACACAAGAAATATTAGATGATGAGACATCATCAATTTTGCTAGGACTAATATTAGGATATAAAAATAACATAGATGATGAAGTTCAAGAAAATTTTAGAAATGCAAGTATGGCACATATTTTGGCAGTGTCAGGAATGCATATAGCATATGTTGTTTTAGGGGTAAATATACTGTTAAGAAAAATGCTTGGAAAAAGAAAAACATATATTTTAAGTATATGTGTATTAATATTTTATATGTTTATTACAAATTTTGCACCATCGGTTACAAGAGCTGGAATTATGGGAACACTTATGTTATTTTCAAAAATTATATATAGAAAAAATGATATATATACATCAATGGCAATATCACTATTTTGTATCTTAATTTATAATCCTTTCTTACTTTTAAATGCAGGACTACAGTTATCATATGGAGGAGTTATAGGAATAATTTTTTTCAATAAGCAATTAATTCAGATATTCAAAAACATTAAAATCAAAAATAAAATATATAAATATAAAATAAGACCAATAATTCAAAAACATATAGAAAAAATAGAAGAAATTATATCAATATCAATTTCAGTTCAATTATTTATTTTGCCAATAATAATATCAAATCTAAATACATTGAATCCATATTTTTTATTATCAAATTTAATTTTGAGTATTATTGCAGGACCAATAGTTATAATAGGATTTTTATTTATTTTGATTATTTTAATAAATAAAAATATAGCGAAAATGTTTACAAATGTAATAAAAATTGCAATAAAAATATTAATTTATGTATCAAATATCAGTAAAATACCATTTTCAAAAATTTATATACCAACACCAAATTTATTTCAAATTGTCCTATATTACATAATGATTGGAACGATGTTTTTTGTATATAAAATATATTTTTCTAAGACTTTAACAATAACACAAATAAGAATAAGAAATTTGATTGCACTTATTAAAATAGAATTAAGAAAAAATAGAAAGAAGATAAAAAAGATTATTTTTGCTACAATTTTGGTAACAATTATAATAAATGTAATACCTCAAAAATTAAAAATTTATTTTATTGATGTTGGACAAGGTGATTCAACTTTTATTGTAACTCCGCAAAATAAAACGATATTGATAGATGGTGGAGGAAGTGTAAATTCCAATTATGATGTTGGAAAAAATACGTTGTTGCCATATTTACTGGATAGAGGTTTTAATTCAATTGATTTTATTGTAGTTAGTCATTTTGATAATGATCATGTTCGGCGGTTTGCTATATATAATGCAAGAAATTAAAGTTAATAATGTTATTATTGGTAAACAATATGAAAAATGTGAGAATTACAAAAAGTTTATTGAAATTGTAAAAAAGAAAAATATAAAAGTAAATGTGGTTGAGGCTGGACAAAAAATAAATATTGAAAGAAATTTATTTTTTGATGTTCTTTGGCCATGTATTGATAATATGATTTCTGAAAATGCAATTAATAATAATTCGTTAGTATGCAAACTTAAATATAAAAATTTTTCAATGTCGTTTACAGGAGATATTGAAGAGATTGCAGAAAAAGCAATTTTAGCAAAGTATTCAAAAAATAAAAACATTTTGAAGGCAGATGTTTTAAAAGTTGCACATCATGGTTCAAAAACTTCATCAACAATTGATTTCTTAAAGGCTGTTAAGCCCAATTATGCTGTCATTGGCGTTGGCAAAGATAATAATTTCGGTCATCCTTCAGATATAACGATTCAAAATTTAAAGGATATGGGAGTTAAAATTTATAGAACAGATGAAATCGGAGAAATTGAAATTAAAGGTATTACTAAGAATAAAATTAAAAAAAAGTAAGATACTAAAATTGTAAAAATTGAATAAAGAGAGGAATGAATTTTTATGACAGAAAATTACAATTTTAGAACAGATTTAGCAACAGAAAGACGAGACTTATACAGAAAAGCTAATAGTATAGAAAATGAAATAGATGGAATAGAAAGCGAAAAACAAGAAATAAACGAAAATATATCAGTAGAAAGAGTGAAAATAACAAATGCAGAAGGAGAAAAAGCAATAGGAAAACCAATAGGAAACTATATAACAATAGACATAAAAAAATTAAAAATAGCACAAGATGAAGATATTGAAAAATCGGCAGAAACATTATCAAATGAACTAACAAAAATATTAGATTTACATGTAGATAAGCAAGGTGAAATATTAGTTGTAGGTCTTGGAAATATATATGTAACACCAGACAGTTTGGGACCAAAAGTAGTAAATGATATTGAAGTAACAAGACATATAATAAATTATTTACCACAATATGTAGAAGAAGGAACTAGAATGGTAAGTGCAATATCACCAGGAGTTTTGGGAACAACAGGAATAGAAACAGTTGAAATATTAAAAGGAATAGTAGATAATATACATCCTAAGCTAGTAATAGTAATAGATGCATTAGCATCAAGAAGTATTGAAAGAATAAGTAGTACTGTTCAACTTTCTGATACAGGAATAGTACCAGGAGCAGGTGTTGGAAATAAAAGGTCTGAAATAAGTCAATCAACACTTGGCATACCAGTTATTGCAATAGGTATACCAACAGTTGTCGAAACAGCGGTACTTGTAAATGATTGCTTAAATATGTTCATAACAAAACTTCAAGAAGAGGCAAAGTCAAATGATTACTTAAATCAATTGAAGGAACAGGATAATTATGATGAGATAAAAGAGGCTCTTATTCCTGGTGATTTTAATTTGATTGTTACTCCTAAGGAGATTGATGATTTAATTGAAAATATGACAGAGGTTGTAGCAAAAGGAATTAATCTAAGTATGTAAGACAATGTAAAATTAGTTGTATTTATAAATACTAAAAAAGACCATTATTTATTTTTTATAAAGGTCTTTTTTAAATTAGACGGATTATTTTTATAAATTTGACAAATACTACAATCAGTGCAAATTTCAACTCTATTCTCAAAAATAAGAGAAATAGTATGAATAAACTCATCAACACAATTATTAATGAGATGAATATAAATTTTTTTAGGAATTAAAGTAAGTAAACTATTCAAAGCATAATCATTAGAAGAAAAAGAAATATCGGATAAATACTTAGCTTTAAAAATATCATCAGAAACATCAATTATATTCTTATCCTTATCAAGCAAAATGGAAGATTCATTGTTATAAATTAAATGAACAACATCACAAGAGGACTTTTGAGAATTTATATACATTTTAAGAAGAGAAATAAACTCTAAATACTCTTTTTCAATAACAAAACTATTCACAGCCTCATCAACAGCATCTTCTAAAATTAAAAGATAATCTTTAACTCTAAAATTCAGAAAACCAGTTAAAATTATAGATTTGTTAGAAGATAAATAAACCTCAAAATCATTTATTAGACAATTGTATTTTTTATCAAAATACAAATTAAAATCATCAGCAAAAATCTCAAAACACATTTCTGTAATATGTTTTCTTTCATTAGAGTCAAAGTAAAAATAGTTTTTTATTAGTAATTGATTTATAAATTTTTCTTCTAGTTCATCAATTACCAGACATGAAAGAATACAGGAAACTTCATGAATAAATTTTTTTATGTCATTTCCTTTATAATGTATTATTATGTTTTTATAATTTTTGAATTTATTAGTTGATATTATTACTGGTTTGATTTCTATATATTCAAGCTCGTTTAGTAGATAATTTAATTGATTTTCGTTGTTTGTTTTTATACATATGGATTTCATGAGTTTCTCCCTTCTTTTATATTATCTGCTAAACTCTTGAAAGTTATACATTATAATATGCAAAATAAAGAAAAGAGTGAAAAAGAAGAAAACTGAATTTGGGGACGGAGGAAAAAAACAGTTTTTGCATTTACTTATAAAAATTATACATGCAAAAACTGTTTTTTTCCTCCGTCCCCAAATTCAGTTCAATTATTGATAAATTTTATAATCTATATCAGGAAAAACGCAATCCTTTTTAGAAATATCTTTTAAGAACGTTTCATTAATTTCATCATTTTTAATTTGATAATATAGCTTAGTAAAACGGCCAATGTGATCTTTAATACGTTTTTTAGCATAATCTACCATAGTTCCATTAGTAATAATGAACAACCAATCACTACTTTGAGCAAGCAATAATTCTCTTGCACATTGATTCAATGCTTTTTTCTTTAAACCTTTTGCATTAGGAAATAAATTAGCCAATTCGCACATTCTATCTCCGGCAACATGTAAATGTTTATGAGCATAATCATTTGTAGGATTAAGCCAAACTTCACTATAACCGTTAGCACCCCAGCTAGAACGACAAGGTGAAGCTACTTGAATTTCAGGATATTTATCAATATATTCTGATGGTGTAATTAGTTTAAAATTACAATCATCATAATAGATTTTTTTAAATAAAATATATAACCAGTATGGACCTTCATACCACCAATGACCGTAAAGCTCTGCATCATATGGGCATAAAATAATAGGAGGTTTGTCCATATATTGGGCCAAATCTGAAATTTGCTTTGTTCTACAATCTAAGAAATGACCAGCTTGTTTCTCAGCTGAATCTTTTGCCCATTGTAAATCGTAATAGTCTTTTTGTTCAGTTTTTCCGGTAATTCTATAATATTTTATACCAGTATGAACTCTAACACCGTTGTGGGCAATATATGGTTTAATGTAGTCATAGTCTGCTTCATAACCAATATCACGATAGAATTCTCTATAATTATAATCACCGGGGTAACCGTTTATTGAACTCCATACTTGCCTTGAAGATTCTATATCACGTCCAAATGCAACAACACCTTCTGGTGAAACGATTGGTGCAAATGTTCCATAAACAGGAGTAGGGTTAGCATATAAAATACCATGAGATTCTGTAATTACATATTCTATTCCAAATTCTTTTAGATATTTATCAGCTTCTGGAATATAGCCACATTCAGGCAACCAAATTCCACGTGGTTGTCTTCCAAAATATTTTTTATATGTTTGAACTCCAACTGCAATTTGAGCTTTAACTGTTTTTTCATTAACATATAAAATAGGGAAGTAGCCATGTGTAGCACCACAAGTGATGATTTCTAAAACACCGATGTCTTGAAAGTGTTTGAATTGACTAATTAAATCACAATTAAAAACATCTTTGAAAAGGTGTAAATCATTAGAATATCTATCTAAATAATAATGGGCTAATTTATTTAATCTTTCATCACCAGCAGTTCTAATAACTTCTTTTTCAGAAAGTTCAATTAATTTTTTTAAATATTTGATATATTTTTTTTGTAATAATTTATTATCTAACATTGAAAGAAGAGGAGGAGTCATAGACATTGTTATTCTAAAATCTACCCCTTCATCAACTAATTTTTTAAAATTTGTAAGTAGTGGTATATATGTTTCTGATATTGCTTCATATAACCATGATTCTTCTAAATAATCATCACTTTCAGGGTGATGTATAAATGGAAGATGTGCATGTAATACAAAACTTACATAACCTTTTTTATCTTGCATTATAATTCTCCCTTCGTTTTTTCAATTGTTTATCACTAGTGTACATTTCTTAACAAATTGTGAGACAAATTTGGAATTTCCAACTTGCCTCATTTGAATTGAGAAGATGTATGTGAAGATGGATTTGTCAAATCTTCAATATTTTCTTCATTTTTATATAATTCTTGATATAAGTCATATATTTCATAAATTTTTCCCATATTTCTTATAAATGACAATGAAGATAGAGGTTTAGATGTTTCAACATTAGTTTTTACATTTCTAAAATAAACCATTTTTTGAGAATTGTTAAATAAAATATGGTCATTAGGAGATTCAATCTCATTTGAAGAAGTTATGTATATATAATCTGATTGAATGTTTTCATTAATTTGTAAAGGACGTCTACCAAGTTCAATTCTATAATCAGAATTACTATCATTTACATGTAAATACCAGCTATTTGCAAAATCATTTATATCAACTTCAAAACTATAATTTAATGTATCATTATGAATAATTAAAACTGGTTTTGTAGTTTCAAAAAAGTTTTCTCCATAATCATTTTTAAATTTTTCAATATCGTCATCTGAAATTTCCCAATAAACGAATAGGGTTTTTGGTGTTTGTGCTAAAACTTTTACAACTGTTTGATTGTATTTTTGTGGTAAATCATAATATTCAACTACATTTGTAGAATTATTAATTAATTTTTTCTCTGATTTTTTTACAGTTGTTTTTGTAGATTTTGATTTAGTTTTTTTTGCCACCGAACTTTTAGATGATGAATTACGTACTGTTTTAGTAGATACTTTTTTTAATTCTTCTGTTTTTAAGGCCGTTGCTTTTTTTGCTACTGTTTTTTTTGTACTTGAAGTATCATTTTTTGTAGTACTTTTTGATCTTTTTGATACTATTTCTTTTTCTGTTTTAGGTGATTCTTCTTTTGATTTTCTTGGCATTTTTTTCCTCCTATGTATATCTCATTTTTCTTCTATATATACTATAATAAAATTAAAATAAATTCAAGTAAAAAAACAAAAAAATAAAAATAAAACTACTATCTTACAATAGTACAGTTCGTATATTCTTACTGAACTGTAACCGTAGATGACATAAAAAAATAAAATTTAATAAAAAATACTTGCATTTACAGGAAAATGCTGGTATAATGTAATGCGTAATAAACACATAAAGCAAGTTTAAGGGGAAGTGCCAAGAAATTGGTCCCATTTAAATGATGAACTTTATGGAAGTAAAAACAAAAAGGGAGGAATTTAAAATGGCAGTAGTTGCAATGAAACAATTACTAGAAGCAGGTGTTCACTTTGGACATCAAACAAGAAGATGGGATCCTAAAATGGCTGAATACATATTTCAAGCTAGAAACGGAATCCATATAATCGATTTACAAAAAACATCTAAAAAAATCGATGAAGCATATGCTTTCTTAAAAGAACAAGCAGAAGAAGGAAAAACAGTTCTATTTGTAGGAACAAAAAAACAAGCACAAGAATGTGTTAAAGAAGCTGCAGAAAAATGCGGTATGTACTATGTAAATCAAAGATGGTTAGGTGGTACATTAACTAACTTCTCAACAATTAGAAAAAGAATTGGAAGATTACTAGAACTTGAAAAAATGCAAAAACAAGCACAAGATTGCATGAAAGAAGCAGCAGAAAAATGCGGTATGTACTATGTTAACCAAAGATGGTTAGGTGGAACATTAACAAATTTTGATACAATCAGAAAAAGAATTGACAGATTAACACAATTAGAAACTATGCAAGAAGAGGAACAAAAAAACAAGCACAAGAATGTGTTAAAGAAGCAGCAGAAAAATCAGGAATGTACTATATTGACCAAAGATGGTTAGGAGGAATGTTAACAAACTTCGATACAATCAGAACAAGAGTACAAAGATTAAAAGATTTAGAAAAAATGCAAGAAGATGGTACATTTGACGTATTACCTAAAAAAGAAGTAATCTTATTAAAGAAAGAAATGGAAAAACTAGAGAAAAACTTAGGTGGTATTAAAGAAATGACTGAAGTACCGAAGTAATCTTATTAAAGAAAGAAATGGAAAAACTAGAAAGAAACTTAGGTGGAATCAAAGAAATGGAAGAAATACCAGGAGTTATATTCTTAGTAGATCCTAAAAAAGAACATATAGCAATATTAGAAGCTAAAAAATTAGGAATTCCAGTAATCGGATTAGTAGATACAAACTGCAATCCAGAAGAAGTAGATTACGCTATACCAGGAAATGATGATGCTATAAGAGCTGTTAAATTAATAACAGATGTAATGGCAAATGCAATCATTGAAGGAAGACAAGGTGAAAGTTTCGAAGCAGAAGAAGTAGCTGAAGAAGTTTCAGAAGAACCAACTTCAATGGAAGAAGTAGTAGCTGAAAGCGAAGAAGAATAATTTTAACAATATATAATAAAATATAGAAAAAATTATAAAAAGAAAGAGCGAGCTCCGCTCGTTCGAAAATATTCGGACGGGAATAAGCTTGCTCTTTGTAGTATAGAAAAGAACAATATTTTTATACTAAATATAGTTAAAAATTTTGATAATTAAATTTATCAAAAATAAAATATAAGGAGGAAAATAAAAAATGGTTACAGCAAGTTTAGTAAAAGAATTAAGAGAAAAAACAGGTGCAGGAATGATGGACTGCAAAAAAGTTCTAACAGAAACTGATGGAGATATGGAAAAAGCAATGGAACTATTAAGAGAAAGAGGAATTGCAAAAGCAGCTAAAAAATCAGGAAGAGTTGCAGCAGAAGGATTAGTTGAAGCTTATGTTTCAGAAGATGGAAAAGTTGGAGCAGTTGTAGAAGTAAACTCAGAAACAGACTTCGTAGCAAAAAATGAAGAATTCAAAACATTTGTAATGGATGTTGCAAAACAAATAGTAGATAAAAACCCAGCAGATGTTGAAGCATTATTAGCATCACCAGCTGAATTCGAAGAAGGAAAAACAGTACAAGAAGCATTAGTTGGAAAAATAGCAACAATAGGAGAAAACTTATCAATCAGAAGATTTGTAAGATTTGAATCAGAAGGATTAGTTGCAAAATATATCCACGGAGATGGAAAAATCGCTGTTTTAGTAAACATGGCAAAAGGAACAGAAGAAGTTGCAAAAGATATTTGTATGCAAATTGCAGCAGCAAGACCTGAATTTGTAAAACAAGAAGAAGTTCCAGCTGAAAGAGTAGAAAAAGAAATGGAAATCTTAAAAATTCAAACTATGAATGAAGGTAAACCAGAAGCAATAGCTGAAAAAATAGTTCAAGGTAGAATTGGAAAATTCTATGAAGAAATATGCTTAGTAGATCAAGCATTTGTAAAAGAACCAAGCAAAAAAGTATCACAATTATTAAGTGAAAAAGATGCAGAAGTAGTTGCATTTGCTAGATTTGAAAAAGGTGAAGGAATCGAGAAAAAAGAAGAAAACTTCGCAGAAGAAGTTATGAAACAATTACAATAATTTTTAAAAAGTCCTTTTTGGGACGTGTCTTTTTAGGACATTGTCTCAGAAAGGACTTTTTTAGTTTAGAAAGAATTTTTTAGATGATGTTATTGCATATATTTTTTGAAATTTGAACCTTTTCATTACATTCAAAAAGA
>FR901951.1:25478-26622 GCA_000438255.1 Clostridium sp. CAG:389 | reverse complement strand
TTTTACTTGTATCTGTTAAAGAGTTTGTCCCTGTTTGTGCCAATGATGTATTTAATCTATTTTGTCTTGAATATTTTGTATTTGTTCCACAATTTTGTATAAATACTATTGCAGTATCCCATGCATAACTATTCATTAAATCACTTGTGAATTTATCACTATTATACATATTTTGAGATAATTGTGCAGCTTGTAGTTGTGTTACATAGTTATATACATTTTCTGTTCCTTTTTCTGTTATTTGTGTTAAAGCATTTCCAGCAGCATTTCTAGCTGTTGCTGTTCTTGCTTCATATCTTCCTATATAATATCCTCCATTTTGGACTACACTATTTTTAAAATTTGTTATACTTTTTGCTGTTGCATTTCCTTTACTTGAAGTTTCTAATTCTTGATAGTAACTATTTATAACGTTACTATCTTGTGCTGTTGGTATTCCATTTGAATCAAATGTATATCTATTTAAATTTATTTCTACTGATGTACCATCTGCTTTTGTTATAGTACCAACTGGTATCCACACAAATTGGCTTCCCTTTGTTGCTGTTTCTGTTACATCTTCTATTACTATTCCTTTATCTACTGTTGTTGCTCCTTCTACTATTTTAAATCCTGCTGGCACAACTATTTTGTTATTTTTCGCATCTTTTATTTCTGTATTGTCTGTTGTACTTAATACTTTACCAACTTTTTCTTTGAATGCTTTTGTATGCTCATCTTCATTTTCTAGATATTTATTTATCTCATCCTCATATTCATTTAACCTTTGACCTTGCTCTGCTTCTGCTTTTTCTGTTGCATTTTGAGCTGCTTTTGCATTTTTAAACAAACCTTGATTTGTTAATGCTGATATTGATATTCCTGCTAATATTAATAAAATTATAATTGTTATTACTAATGCTATTAATGTAATACCTTTGTCTTATTTTTTATCATAATTTTTCCTCCTTAGTTTTTTATTTTATTTTTCTTATTATTTGTGTTTTTTTATTTTTAATACATTTATTTCGTATTAATGTTATTTGATTATAGATTTATTATACTTATAATATAATATTTTATTTTTCTTGTTTAATATTTTTTATATTTGCAAATTATCTACTTCAATAAATAACGTTCTATTGAATGCATGCTTACAAAGGTA
>FR901951.1:20509-25454 GCA_000438255.1 Clostridium sp. CAG:389 | reverse complement strand
GGTATTTAATTATCAATGTACTTGTTATTTACTTCCGTAAATATTTTACAGTATTATTTTAATATATCTTTTTATATTTTTCAATACTTTTATTATTTTTTATTATGCTGTTTGCATATGTTTTTTATTTTCTTTTTGTATATTAGTATATATTAATTTTTGTAATATAATTATTTTAATTGGAGAAAATGGTAAGAGCTCCTTTTCTATTTAAATTCATCTAATGATTTAAATTCATAGCCCATATTTTTTATTTCCTTAATAATATCATCTAACACATTAGTATTGGTTTTTGAATTTCCATGTAAAAGCATTACCTCTCCATTATGAACATTATCCAAAATTTTCTTTTTTGCAAAGCTCTCTTCTGGCTGTTTATTTTCATTCCAATCTTCATAAGCAAATGACCACATTACAGTTTTATACCCTAATGAATTTGTAATGCTTATGCTCTTCTCACTAAACTCACCCATAGGAGGTCTTATATATTTCATTTCATATCCAAATTTTTCATAGATTGCTTTATGCAAGTCCATTACCTCTGAATTTATTTGGTCTTCTGTTAAACTTGGCATACTTTTATGATTTACAGTATGATTTCCGAACAATATGTCCTTCATCAATCATTTGTTTTACTAATTCTGGTTGAGTATTTAAATAATGTGCTGTTATAAAAAATGTTGCTTTTACATTATTATTTTTTAAAGTCTCCAAAATTTGTTGTGTATAACCTGCTTCATATCCTTCATCAAATGTCAGATAAATATATTTATCTGAATTGTTCCCCATAGCTATTCCATTATTTTTTTCAATTAGTTCTTTATTTGATTTTCCTAGGTCAGGTTGTTCGTGATTATCATTTCGTTTTATTCCCCATCCAATTTTTTTTGTACTTAATCCTTGTGCACTCGTTAAAATTGTCTCTTCTGTGTTTTGGGTACTCAATATTGTAATAGCTACTAATACAAACATTATTGCTAATATTTTTATAATATTTCCTTTATTTTTCATTTTGATTGTCATTATATACATCCCCTTCATAATATTAAATAAATTTACTTTCTAATTAATAATATGTAGTTTTTTCTATATTATTACATATAATGGGCAAAGCAAAATGGCTATATTATTATATTTTCACTATATTTCTCTCAGTTCTTTTATTTCTAGCCAATAGTTGTCATTGTCTAATATTCTTTCTTTTATTTCATCTAGTTTATAATCTGAAACATCTTCTATGAATTTTATAATGTTTTCCAGTTTCAAAACCTTTGTTTTTCCTTCTTTGTAAAATACTTTGTCTTTAATATTTTCAGGTAGTGTAACATTAAATTTTTTTTGCAATTTTTCATTTAAAATATCATAATCATTATAAATATCTTTTGAAAAATATTTTAATAGTTTATTATAAAAAATATAATCTGTAACTAGATGCAGAAAATATCCTTTATTATAATCATTATCTATTTTATTATCTTCCAAAAAAGCTTTCAAATCTGTTTTACTACTTTTCTCTCCATAATGTGTAATTGCTTTGTCTGAAACACTGTCCGGAAATATTACTCCTTCAATAAATCTATTATAATCTTTTATATCATCTTCATGTTTTTTTATATAAGATTCTGCTACTGCTAAATGTATTACATATCCTGCCATTATTTCCTCCTTCATTTTCTTTGTGTGATGATAATATTTTATAATATTAATTTATAAAATACAAGTTTTTATAAATCTCAAACTTATATTTATATTTTTTGTTATTTTGATACAATTCATAAAATTTTGTCGTTCATTAACACTCACTCTTTTACCTTGAAACACTATTAATATTAATAACTTTTACCAATTGGATAATTTTGTAAATTTTCTATTGACATTGTTAAAATTTTAGATTATATTGTTATTGCTTCTGGAAAATAAAGGAAATTTTTGTTTTTTTGTCGATTACTTTTTTTCGAGAAAATTTTTATTTTAGGAGGGGATAATATATGCTAAATTTTGCAATTTGTGATGATAATGTAAATATTTTAGATAAGTTTTCAAAAATATTAGAAAACATTTTTATGAAATATGGTTATGATGCTAAAATCGGTATAAAAACAAATGATGTCGATGAGTTGTTAGATTATATTGATGATAATAAAACAGATGTATTAATTTTAGATATCAATTTAAAAGCTGATAAAAGTGGTCTGGAAATAGCTTCAAAAGTTAGAGAAAGCAATAAAGATACCTATTTTATTTTTACAACTGCTCATTTAGAATATGCTATGATGGCTTATAAATTCAAAACATTTGATTATCTAGCTAAGCCTGTAACTTCTGATAGATTGGAAGAGACTATCGTTCGTCTATTTGAAGATATTAACGGCTTGCCTAAAAGATATATAAAACTTGATAACAAGAAAACTATAATCGATGAAAGTGAAATTTTATATATTAAACGTGATGGTATGAAGTTGATTTTTCATACAAAGGGTCGCGATTATGAGACTTATAGTTCTTTTAATAAAATTATGGAGTCTTTACCTTCAAATTTTGTGAGAGCTCATAAATCTTTTATTGTTAATATTAATAATATTGTAAATTTGGATTCTATTGGTAATATTGTGTATTTTGATAATGGTTCTACTTGTGACATTGGTCCTAAGTTTAAAAAGGATTTGATCAAGGAGGTTAAGGATAATGAACATTCTAAATAATATCTGGATTGCTATTAGTACACCGAATCCATCTCTATTAAGTATTTTAAATATACCATTAGCACTATTTATTGAAATACCTTTAAGTTTTAGTTTAATAAGTAATCTTTTTCAATTTGAATATAAAAAATGGCAACGTTATTTGTATATATTAACTACTTCTCTAACAGCCATTTTAGTTTTATATTTTCTAAAATGGCCTTTTAATATTATTGTAAATTATGCATCTGCTTTTATAATCTTATTTTTTGTTATGAAACTTAATTTTGTAAAATCACTTATAGCAACGCTCTTTCCTAGCATAGTATTTAATTTAGTTGGCTATCTACTTGCTAATCCTTATTTAAGTTTATTAAATATTAACTATGAACAAAATAATACAATAATTATGTACAAATTGCCATTTTCGTTTTTAACATATTTAATAGTTTTAATTTTTACATCTATATTAAAATATAGAAAAATAACTTTAACAATACTAGATGACTTTGATAAGAAAAGTAAATCAATAATTGTATTTAATTTTATATTTGCTTTTATATATCTACTAATAGAAGGAGTTTTATCTGCTAATTATATAAACGTATTACCAGTTGAATTTACATTTTTTAATTTTGTATGTCTATTGGTTTATTTTGGTTTAAGTTTCTTCTCATTATCAAAAATAATTTCATTATCCACAACCAAAAAGCAATTAGAAAGTGCAGAAGAATATAATAAAACATTACATATTTTGCATGATAGTGTTAGAGGTTTCAAACATGATTTTGATAATATTGTTACAACAATTGGTGGATATATAAATACTAATGATATGGACGGTCTTAAAAATTATTATTCACAATTAGAAGAAGATTGTTCAAGAGTTAATAACTTATATATTTTAAACCCTGATAATATAAATAATCCTGGCATTTATAATTTACTTACAACTAAATATAATGAGGCAGAAGAAAAAGGAATAAAAGTTACTTTAACTGTTTTACTAGATTTAAATGACTTACATATGAAAATTTATGAGTTTGCTAGAATATTAGGTATACTATTAGATAATGCAATTGATGCAGCAACTGAATGTGATTCAAAAGTTTTAAATATAGTTTTTAGAAATGAAGCTAAAAATAATAGAAATATTATATTAATTGAAAATACTTATAAAGATAAAGATGTTGATATAGACCAAATATTTAATAAAGGTGTTACTGGTAAAGAGAATCATACAGGACTTGGATTATGGGAAGTAAAACAAATCTTAAAGAAAAATAATAATGTTAATTTATATACAACTAAAAATGAACAATATTTTTCTCAACAATTAGAAATATATTATTAATGATAGATATTAGTCTATCATTTTTATTTTATATAACTAAAAAAAGAACAGTTATCTGTTCTTTTTTTAGTGGATTGTTATAATAACATTAAGTATATTGTGTTCCTAAATATAAGTATTGTCGAACTACTTATATTTAAGTTTAAAAACTATTTAAAATTAATCTTTTTTTACTAAACTAGCTGGCATTTTTGGTTGATGAAATATAGACCAAACTACACATGCTGTGTTAGTAGATTTTGCATATTTTTCTGCTACTTTAGCTAAAAATTTTAACATAAAGTTTTCCTCCTTTGTTTTTGAAATATATATAATATAAAAATACGGCCGGCTTGTATCTTTAATATTATCAAATTAAGTATTGCTATAAACTTCATATCCATATTTATTGTTTGTAATTTTATATGCTAATCGTGTTATTGTAAATGTTTGAGCTATATATCCAAACAATATTATGTTAGATATGGTGTTATTTTTAATAATGCATGATATTATCATTCCTATAATTAGACAAACATATGACATTATTTGTTTTTGTTTTCTTACTTTTTTGCTAAGAATTGGCACATCTTCTGTATCAGCTGGTGCATAAAGTTTTATCATTATAATTCCAAATATTAATGTTGCTATAATTAATGAATATTTTGCAATTTCATTTAAAACTATATTTTTTGCTAAAAATGCTATTCCGCAGTAAAATGTACATGTAGATATTATACATCCTAAATGTGTTTTTAAATGAAATCCTCCCGAAAACATTCTATATGGCATTATTATTAAGAATGTAATTAAAGTCATTTTAAAAACTCCTAAGAAGTATGCAATTATTAGCATTATAAAGAATTTTGGTACTTCACCTAATAAAATTTGAAGTCCATAATTTATTACTTCTGCTCTTTCATCATCTACA
>FR901951.1:16990-20495 GCA_000438255.1 Clostridium sp. CAG:389 | reverse complement strand
TTTCATCATCTACATCTGGCATTTCTTTTCTAATTTTGTTGGTTAGAAATTCTGTGATTTTATCTATCATTTTCTCACCACATTTCTTCTTATGTTTTTTATATTTTAACATCATAATTCAAAAAAATATTTTTCTATTTATAAAAAAGTTATTTTTATTTATAAGAAATATATTTTTTAATTTTGTAAAATATTTTACGTGTTTTATAAAAAAATCATAAAAAAACACTAACTAAAAAATCTATAAAATGATTTTATAGTATAGTGTTTTTATTTACAAATTATTTACATCTTTTAAAATACACCACGTTCCAATTGCATCTGGTAAATCAGTAAATGTCATTTTTTCTTTTGTTATTGGATGTTCAATCGTCAATTTATATGCCCATAAAGCTATTTGTTTTCCTTGTCCTCTTGTCCCATATTTTTGGTCTCCAAATATACTATGTCCAAAATTTGATAATTGAACTCTAATTTGATGATGTCTTCCTGTATGTAAATTTATTTTTAATAAGCTTAAATTCTTAACCTCATTATATGTTATTACTTCATAATCTAATTTTGCGAGTTTGGCATTTTTCTTATCTTTGTTAACAACCTTGCTCATATTATTTCTTTCATCTTTATACAAATAATCTTCTAATGTTCCGCTTCTTTTTGCTAATTTTCCATCAACAACTGTTAAATACTCTTTTTTAAACACCTTTTCTCTTACCTGTGTACTTAGTCTTCCAGCAGCCTTAGATGTTTTTGCAAAAATCATTATTCCACCAACAGGTCTATCTAATCTATGTACAAGTCCTAGATATACATTTCCAGGTTTATTATATTTTTCTTTAATATATTGTTTTACAAGTGTAAGCATATCTATATCACCTGTTTTATCTGACTGTGATGGAATATTGGGCGTCTTTTCTACTACAATAATGTGGTTATCTTCATATATTATCTTTAAATTTTGCATCTATTCCTCCTTTTTTGAGACAAGTGAGACAGTTCTATTTTGTATTATTTTCCCATCTTCCATAAATTCCACAAGGTAACACTAGGCTTGAATTTTCCATCGGAATTCCAATTTCTCCTGATTCTAATTTTCCTTTATGTTTTTTTGTAACTGTTAAATTCAAAATATCTTCCAATACTTTACTTGAAATTCCTGTTGTATATGAATTTATCAAGAAAAATAGTGGATTATCTGACAATACATTTGTACATAAATCTACTAAGTCATATATGTTATTTTCAAATTGCCATACTTCTCCTTTTGCTCCTCTACCATATGAAGGTGGGTCCATTATTATTGCATCATATTTGTTTCCTCTTCTTATTTCTCTGTTTACAAATTTAACAACATCATCAACAATGAATCTAACTGGTCTATCTTGTAAACCTGATGATTCTATATTTTCTTTTGCCCATGTTGTCATTCCTTTTGAACTGTCTACATGGCATACTGATGCTCCTGCTGATGCACATGCTACTGTTGCTCCTCCTGTATATGCAAATAGGTTTAAAACTTTTATTTCTCTTTTTTCTGATTTTATTTTGTTTATCATCCAGTCCCAGTTAACAGCTTGTTCTGGAAATAATCCTGTGTGTTTAAATCCCATTGGTTTGATATTAAATGTTAAATTTTTGTATTTTATTTGCCATTGTTTTGGCATTTTTTTGTTGAATTCCCATGAACCACCACCTGTGCTACTTCTGTGATATGTTGCATTTATTTCTTTCCATTTTTTTGGATAGCTTTTGTCTTTCCATATTATTTGAGGATCTGGTCTTGATAATATTACATCTCCCCATTTTTCTAGTTTTTGCCCGTCTGCCATGTCTATTATTTTATAATCTTTCCATTCGTTTGCTAGTTTCATATTTCTTGTATAGTAATTAATACTATTCCTCCTTTTTTTTAGAATAGTTTTATTTTACCATATATTTTTGTTTTTTTAAAGGATTATTTTAAGATTTTACTTTATTTTGGTTACTGGATAATAGTTTGAGGTATTAGACTCTTGAAATCCACTGTATTCCAAACTATTATCCAGTAACTTGTTTTTTGTAATTCATATATTTTCTAGCATTTTCATGAAACTAAAAATCAAATAAAAATTTATACCTGAAAATATAAAAAAACTAATTAAAACAGTAGAAAAAAACTTATGGTTTTTAAAAAATTTTAATAATTTAAACTTTCCATTTTCACTTGGTATTTCAAGCCTGTCCAATTTTGAATTATACTTCACATTAAAAATATTTTCCATCAAAACTCCCCCTTTAAATGAAAAAATGTTATAAAAATTGCATTCTCCCTTTTTTAATATATATTCAATAAAATAATAAAATATTCCAAGTTATTAAAAATTTATTGTTAAAATATACAAATGATGATATAATTTGGTCGATATAAATACATCTTAAAAAGGAGGCAAATTAATGAAGAAAAACTTTTTACTTTGTAGTTTTATTGCCTTAATAATATTTTTTATTAAAATATTAAGGAGAAATCGGTGTTTAATTCCTTTGGGAATTCGATTTAGCCGTCCAAATGGCTCTCATGTAAAACTGAGAACTATCTTCAAGGAACCTGGGCAATAATGCCCACGGTTTCCAATTTTATATAGAAAGGTTGATTTTAAAATGTTAAAAAACAAAGAAAAAATTAAAAAAATCTTAATCATAATTTTAATCGCAATAATGTCTGGAATAATTTTTTTCTATCAGACACAAAAAATTGGATTACATGAAGATGAAGGATACACATTATGCTCATCTGTAAATCCAAATAACGGAGTTATGGATGCATATGATAAAGGTGTTCAAAATCCTGTTTGGAGAACTAAGGAATATGTTCAAAACGCTTTGACATTAACTCCTAATAATATTTTAAATTTTAAAGCATTATATTTAAACCAAGCATATGATAATCATCCTCCATTCTTCTATACACTAGTGCATTTTGCAACTTTATTTTTTGGTGGACATTTTTCATTATATTCTGCTTTTATAGTAAATATAATTGCATTCGTAATCAGTTGTTTGGTAATTTCTAAAATTTTAAAATTGATAAATAAAGAAAATTTAATAATTCCATCTTTAATACTTTATGGATTATCAATGGGTACAATCTCTATGGTTCTTTTTCAAAGAATGTACATGGTTCTAACATTGTTTATTCTAATTTATTTTTATTTAAGTTTAAAATTATATAAAAATGATTTTATAATGGATAAGAATTTCACTATTCAACTAGGAATTACTACTGTTTTAGGATTTTTAACACAATACTTTTTTGCAATTTACGCATTTTTTATATTTTCAATAATGTTAATAGAAATGATTAGAACAAAAAAAGATAAAAATATAATATTTAAATATATTAAATCTCATGTTGTTTACGCAGTTGTTGGAGTTTTAATATTTGTCCCTTGTATAAAACATTTATTGTTCTCTGATAGAGGTTTAACTAATCTAGGAAATAGTGGCTATTTTGCACATGTATTTGACT
>FR901951.1:0-16968 GCA_000438255.1 Clostridium sp. CAG:389 | reverse complement strand
GACTATTTAAAACATTTAGCTTATGCATTTAGTATAAATAATTCTAATGTAGCTTTAATGGTTATTGTATTAGTTTTATTTGCAGTTTCAAGTATTGCTTTATGTGTAAAAAGTAAAGAAAAATTTGTTGTTTTAATTACTATTGTACCAAGCATTTTCTACTACTTTATAGCAGTTAGAATGACATCATTCCAAGAATTGAGATACATAATGCCTGTTATTCCATTTGTGATATTAACATTTTTCTTTATATTAAATGAATTTATAACTTTCAAATACAATTATATTTTATTTAGTATTGTATCACTTGTTTTAGTTATAAACGGTATTGTATTTTCTAAGCCTTTATTTTTATATGAAAATTATAAAAATATTTTAGATATTGCAGAGGAAAATAAAGATAAATCTTTTGTGTATGTTTATGATAATTTCTTTAATCATATGCAAAGTGTTTCTGAAATGATGATTTATAATAGAACTTTGATTGTTAATGTTAATAATAATGATGAATTGCATTGTGTTATTGATGATGATAGTTTAAATAATGAGGATTCTTATATTTTATCTATTAAGTCTTATATGGATAATGATTCTATTTTGAATAGAATTAAAGAAGAATCTGATTTTAAAAACATAGTTTTACTTTATAGTGTTGATAATGATAATAATTCTAATATTGTTATGGATAATTTGTATTTAGTTTCTAAATAATATTTAAAAATAGGGATTGAAGCTTCTGCTCCTAATCCCTATTTTTAATTTGTTCTACTATTTTTTCTGTTATTCCTTTTACTTGCATCAACTCTTCCTTAGAAGCCTTTTTAATTTTCTCAACACTTCCAAACTTTTTAAGCAATTCCCTTTTCTTTACCTCTCCAATACCCTCAATCTCATCTAATTCAGACTTAGTAATGGCCTTTGCACGCAATTTTCTATGATATGTAATTGCTGTATCATGCACTGTATCTTGAAATCTAGTTATTAAGTTCATAAGATTTTCTGAAATTGGAATTTCATTTCTATTTTCATCTATTAATGCTCTTGTTTGATGCTTATCATTTTTAACCATACCAAATATTTTTATATCAAGATTTTCATATTTGTTTATAGCATTTCTAATTGCTCTAATTTGAGTAATACCACCATCCGCAAATATTGCATCTGGTAATTTTCCAAAGCCTTTGTCCTCTTGTTCTATTGAATGTGCTAATCTTCTTGTTACAACTTCTTCCATACATTTAGGGTCATCTTGTGTTAAAACTGTTTTTATTTTAAATCTTCTTGATAAATTTTTCTTGATAACTCCATCTTGCATCACACACATTCCCGCTACCATAAATTCTCCTGAAATATTTGATATATCATATGTTTCGATTTTTCGTGGTAATTTGTCCATTTTAAGTGCATCTTTTAATTCCATTAATATTTCTGATTTGTCTTTTTCTTTGTTTTCTAGTGTAACTTTTGCATTATTTTCGGCCATCTCTACAAATCTTAGTTTTTCGCCTTTTTTAGGACTTTTTAATTCCACTTTTTTTCCTAACATTGTGGATAACCATTGTTCTATTACCTCTTTTTCAGGCAATTCTTCTCTTAACATTATTTTACTTGGTATGTTTGGATTTTCTAAGTAATATTGTTTTATGAATCCTGATAAGATTTCACTATCTTCCATATCTTTCAATTCTGGGAAAAAGTAGTGTTCTCTTCCTATCATTTTGCTTCCACGCACAAAGAATATTTCTATACATACTTCTAATTCTGACTTGTAAAGTCCTATAACATCTATGTTGTTTTCTGAAATATTTGATACTTTTTGCTTTGATGATGCTCTTTCTATTGCTAGTTTTCTATCTCTTAATTCTGCTGCTTTTTCAAAGTCTAATTTTTCTGATGCTTCTTGCATTTGTCTGTCTAGTTCTTTTAAAATTTTGTCTGTTTTTCCTTCTAATAAGTCAATTATTTCATCAATTTGTTTTTTGTATTCTTCTGGTGTTACATATCCCATACATGGTGCTAAACATCTTTTTATGTGATAGTTTAGACATGGTCTTGCTCTGTTTTTATAATCTCTGCATTGTCGTATTTTGTACTTTTGTTTTATAAAATCTACCATCTCTTTTGCAGCTCCCGGATTAGCATATGGTCCGAAATATTTAGCTCCATCATTTATTAATCTTCTTGTTATTACTACTGTTGGATAGTCTGATTTTACATCTATTTTGATATACGGATATGTTTTATCATCTTTTAATAATACATTAAATTTAGGTCTGTTTTTCTTAATTAAATTACATTCTAATATTAGTGCTTCTGCTTCGTTGTCTACTACTATATATTCAAAATGGTCTATTAGACTTACCATTTTTTTTATTCTTTCAGTCTTATTTGTTTTTCTGAAATATGACCTTACTCTATTTTTTAATGAGACTGCTTTTCCTACATAGATTATTGTGTCGTCTTTATCATGCATTACATACACACCTGGTTTTCCCGGTAATTTTTTTAACTCCTGTTCTATGTTAAACATTGTTTTCTCCTATTCTTTGTATCCTACATATGACAAATTTCTTCTATTTTTTCTTCTTTGTTTTTTCTTTACATATTATACATTATTATTTGGTATTAAATCAAGATTAACTTTTATAAAATACTTGCACAAAATTACCTTTTAGTGTAATATAATAAAGTAAAATTGAAAGATGCATAAAAATATCATGAAAGGAGTTTAAAATTCAAGCGCCAGGACCACTAATCAAAGTGGTTGACGAGGTCTAGGGTTATCGAAAAATTCGGCGGATGCTCTAGTGGCTTTTACTTAAAGTCATAAATATTAATAAAAAACTAATAGTAATATTAGAACAGAAATTAATATATTAAGTTTGCATACTTTCAATTCCATAAATTTGTAAATACAATCTTTTACTGTTCTTAAACTTTAAAAGATAATTTTTTAAATATTTGGAAGGAACGTGAAAAAATATGTGTGGAATTGTAGGTTATATAGGCACAAAAAAAGCTTGCCCTATACTTTTGGCAGGTTTAACAAGATTGGAATACAGAGGGTATGACTCTGCTGGTATCTCAACAATTGAAAAAAATGGATTATCAGTAATGAAAGACAAAGGAAGAGTAAAAAATTTATCAAATCTTGAAGGAATTGACAAATTAGAAGGAACTGTCGGTATTGCTCACACAAGATGGGCAACACACGGAAAACCATCAAAAGAAAATGCTCACCCTCACCAAGATAATTCAAAAACATTTAGTGTAGTTCATAATGGAATTATAGAAAATTTTAATGAATTAAGAAGGTTTTTAATTGAAAAAGGATATACTTTCTATTCTCAGACAGATACAGAAATTATTCCTAACTTGATACATTATTATTTTACAAAAGATACTGAAAATGATGATTTAAAATTTTTAAGAGCTGTAAGAAATGCTTGTTTAGATTTTAAAGGAAGTTTTGCACTTGAAGTTATTTCAAGTCTTTACCCTGATAATATGATAGTTGTAAGACAAGATAGCCCATTAGTTATCGGAACATGTGAAGATGAAAAATATTTATCTTCTGACATCCCAGCTATACTTTCTTATACAAAAGATTTTTACCTTTTAAATGATTTAGAATTTGTTGTTTTAACAAAAGATTCTGCAAAATTTTATGATAAAGATTTAAATGAAATAGAAAAAAGTACTCAATCAATTGAATGGAATGCAACATCTGCTGAAAAGGACGGATTTGCTGACTTCATGTTAAAAGAAATTTATGAGCAACCAACTGCAATCAGAGAAACAATTGGAGCTAGAATAAATTTAGAATCTTCATGTGAATTTGATGAACTAAAATTTACAAAAGAATATCTATCAAGTTTAAATAGAATTTATATTGTAGCTTGTGGAACAGCAATGCATGCTGGTCTTACAGGTAAAAATTCTATTGAAAAACTTTGTAGAATTCCTGTTGAAGTTGATATTGCTTCTGAATTTAGATATAGAGACCCAATTATAGATGAAAAAACTTTATGTATTTTCTTATCTCAATCTGGTGAAACAGCTGACACAATAGCAGCACTAAAATTATCAAAAGAAAAAGGTGCTAAAACAATTGCTATTGCTAATGTAATTGGAAGTTCTATAACAAGAGAAGCTGATTACTCAATTTATACACATGCTGGACCTGAAATAGCTGTTGCATCTACAAAAGCTTATACTTCACAAGTTGTATTAATAAATATTTTATCTATTTATTTTGCAGAAATACTTGGAACATGTGATAAAGAATTTTTGTTAAATTTAAAAAACGATATTTTAGATTTGCCTAAAAAAATTGAAGAAACTTTAAAATGTGATGATCTAATCAAAGATTTTGCTAAAAAAATATATCAAGAAAAAGATATTTTCTTTTTAGGCAGAGGAATTGATGAAACTGTTGCAAGGGAAGGTTCTCTAAAATTAAAGGAAATTTCTTATATTCATTCAGAAAGCTATGCTGCTGGTGAATTAAAACATGGACCTATTGCTTTAATTGAAAATGGTATTACTGTTGTCGGTATTATGACTGATAAAAATTTAGTTAAGAAGACTGTAAGTAATATTCAAGAAGTTATTACTCGTGGTGCTAAAACTTTGGTTGTTTCTAATCAAGATATTGATAAGAATATGTTTGATGTTGTAATTGATATTCCTGAGACAAATTGTTTTGTTTCTCCTATTTTGTCAATTATTCCATTACAATTACTTGCTTATTACATCTCAAAGGAAAAAGGGCTAGATGTTGATAAACCTAGAAATTTAGCGAAGTCTGTAACAGTAGAATAATCTAGCAAATTCATCAAATTTCAATATGGAAAACCTGTAATTGGGACGGAGGAAAAAAACAGTTTTTATAATATATGGACGGAGGAAAAAAACAGTTTTTAAATATATATTTAAAAACTGTTTTTTTCCTCCGTCCCCAATTACAGGTTTTTCCTCCGTCCCCAAATTCAGTTTTATATTAATAATTTTAGTATTACTAGGCATACTGCTCCTGGTAAGCCTAGTAGTCCAACTAAAATACTTGTAAAAATATTAAGTCCAATATGAAATTCCCATATTCCTCCTATTAGATTTATAAAAAAAATAGCAACACCGCCTAAAATAGAATTAATTACTAATTTGAGAACTTTTTTAATAGGAACAATAAACACTCTTCCAAAAATAAACAAAAAGCAAATACATGCCAAATATGTAATTATATTTGTCTCCATACTTATACCTCTTCTAATCTTATTTGTACATTTGTATGAGAATAAGTGGACGAATATTCATATAACATTATCATTTGCTTTTAACTTATTTCTTCATCATAATTTTCATATTTTATTTGATTTATTCTATCTATTGTTATTCCACTAGCTTTTGCTAATTTCAATAAATAATCTAGTTTAGCTTGATTTGCTTTTATTTGATAAATATAATAGTCTACTAATTCCATTTCTGCAAACTCAAAATTTCTATTATCATTTTTTAATTCTTCTCTCGTTTTTATTATATTTCTTACTAATTCAATTTCTTTATCTAATTCACTTTTTTCTTTTATTAATTGTTCTCTTTTAAATTCATCTTGCATTAAAACCACTCCAATTTCTATGTAATTTTAATTATTATATGTGTTTCTATTAAAAAATATTCTAGATTTCTAATTTATGTTATAAATTGCAGCATGATATTTCATATATTTAAGGTTTTTTTTCAAAAATACTTGTTTTTTTCGCCATTTTATAGGATAATAGATATGTAGTATTATGAAAAATAGTAATAAAATATAATTAATAAAAAGGGGCATTATATAATGAAAATAATAGACAATTTTTTAAGTAAATTAGGAATCAGTAGAAATACCTTTGCAACATATGTATTAACCCTCTTGACTGTATACTTTGCTGTTGATAGGATTGCAGAATTTTTATTAATGTTATTTACAGGTGTTTCTTACTCATATTGGGGACCACTAAAATATACATTTGCACTTGCTTGTCCAGTATTTGCATTTTTGTTTTCTTTCCCATCTGAATTTGCATCAACAAAAAGTAAGAAGGTTACATTATTTAATATTTATGTTATTGGGCTAACTATTATTGCAATATCTATGTTTACCCAATGGCTTAATATGGGAGCATGGTTATTATTAATTTTTAACCCAGGATATGTAGATTTAGTTACAGATTTTTCTGATTTAATAAAACCCGCACTTACATCTTTAACAATATTGATGCCATTATTTATAATTCCAAAAGTATTTAATTTTCTATACTTTGGTGTAAATGATAGCAAAGATATGACGCAATCAATTTGGGATTATGGTGGAATCGATTTATCAGATAAAAAACAAGGTCATGGACCATATTCTTGTGATTTATATTTATTTCAAAATAGTGAAACTTCTGAACAAATCACAATGGTTGAAGCTTCAAGATATCAATCTATGCTTGTATGTGGTGCTTCTGGTTCTGGAAAAACATCTTTGGTTTATGAACCATTTATTGCAAGAGATTTAGATAGAAAATTCTTCTTCCGAGAAGTTTCTAAGGAAATGGGATTTACTGCTTTAAAAACAGGCATTGCAGTATTAAATAAGCCTTATAATAATGATTATTTAAATGCAAATTTTAATTTAAATATGTTAGTGCCAACTTCTGGAAATGAAGATGTTTACAAAGGTTATATGAAAAAGATGATTTTAGATTCTTCTTCTGAAATAACTTATAGAAATTGCGGTATAACAGTTATGTCTCCTGATAGAGAAATTTCTGACCATATGATGAGTGTTTGTAAGAATTTTGGATTATCTTATAATGTAATTGATCCTTCTGATAGAAATTCAATTGGTTTAAATCCATTTGTTTATGATGATGTAAATAAAATAGCTATTACAATTTCTTCTGTATTAAAAACAATGCTTGATATTTCTAATGAAGAGCCAGATGAGAAGTACAGAGAATCAGTAGTTATCCAAGCTATTGAAAATATGTCTATTTTATTAAAAGAAATGTATCCTAGAATGAATGAAGGTATGTTACCAAACTTAGAAGATATGCTAAAAATGTTTACAAACTTTGATTTAGTTGAAAAGATGTGTGAAATTTTAGCACATAATGAAGAATTAAAAGAAAAATATAGCACACAATTATCTTACTTTAAAAAGAATTTTTATAAAAATGGTATTAATAGACAAAATACAGAAATCTATATTGATGCGGCTATAACTCAATTAGATAAATTATTAAGAATACCTGGTGTAAAATCTATTTTATGTAATAGGCATAATAATATTGATTTTGATAAAATGTTAGCAAATGGTGATATTACATTTGTATGTACAAGACGTGGTGATTTAGGTGCCTCTGGTCATAAAGCTTTTGGATTATTCTTCTTAATTTCAATGCAAAATGCAGTTTTAAGAAGACCTGGAACAGAAAAATCAAGAGTTCCAAACTTTTTATATATTGATGAATTTCCAGATTTTATTTGTAAAGCTACTGAGCCTATATTCACAATGTATAGAAAATATAAAATTGGTACTATGGTATCAGCTCAAAACCTTGCACAATTAGATGTTACTTCTAATTCTAGACAAACAATTTTATCAAATTGTGTTAGCAAAATATTTACTGGTGGCGGAAACATTGAAGACCTTGAATGGTGGAGCAGTGAATTTGGTCAAAAAAGAGAATGGTCTATGGGCAATTCTATTGATTTTAAAACTATGGAATATGATTCTAAGCATGGTAGTGTTGAATGGAAATTTACTCCTTTCTTCAAGCCTGGTAAGTTACAAACTCTTGGTCAAAAAGATTGTGCTTATAAAGTTAGAGGTGAAAATGGAAAGCCAATGTCTGGACAAGGTAAGCTTAACTATTTAGCTTCAAAATATAAAGAACCTAAAAAGATTAAAACTTTCGATTTTGGTAAATATTCTGATGGTGTAACTACTGAAACTGAGGGGCTAGAAGAAGATAATTTACCTAGAAAAAAATTTAATCCAAAAAAACTAGATTTTATAGATGAAAGAAATGAAATAAATCCAGTTCAAACAGATACAACAGATTCTAATTACTTATTTGATAATGAAGATGCAATTGTTGTAAACTTGAAAAATAAAAAGAAATAAAGTTGTCAAGGATTTTTCCTTTTGACAACTTTTTTATATTTATAATTTTTTTATATTACTATTCCTATTAAATCAATTATAATTCCCGAAATAACTCCTATTGAATATAATAATACTAATATTACAATATTCTCTTTTATTTTATTATTTGTCCTAAATAAGACAGCAAGTCCAACACCTGCCCCTGTTAATAATCCTGATATCATACTTCCAAGTGAAATTACATTTTGTAAATACATATTTGTTATTATTACAGATGCTGCACAATTAGGTATAAGACCTATTAGTGATGCTATTAAAGGGCCTATAACTGGTTTATTTAATATCCAGCTTGCAATTGTTTCTTCGCCTACAAAATGTACAACTATATTAATTATTAATGTAATTATTATTATAAATAATAGTATGCTTAAAGTATGGTGAATTGCAGATTTTAATATTCCACTTTCATTGCAATGGCAATGGTCTTCTTCACATATATGTTCTATTTCAGTTTCTTCTTCATTTTCTTTTGTTACATTTTTTTGTATATTATTTTTTGTAATTATATGTATAAATAGGTCTATTATTATTCCCGCAATCATACCTATTATTAGTTTAATTCCTATTATTTTTAATATTATGATTGGTGAAACCGCTTCTGATATGAATATTGGTAGCATTTCATCAGATGTTGATAAATATACAGCTATAAGTGTTCCTAATGTTATAACTCGTCCAGCATATAAATTTGTTGCAGATACTGAAAATCCACATTGTGGAAATGCTCCTAATATACTTCCTATAATTGGTCCCCATTTTCCAGATTTTTTTATTGCTTTTTTTGTTTTATGCCCCATTTTGTGTTCTATATATTCCATTATTAAATATGTTATAAATAGAAATGGTAATAGTTTTATGGCATCAATTAATGTATCTTCTATAATCTCTAACATTATTATTCCCCCTGAAATGTTTTGCATTTATTAGTTTAACATAAAATGCCAAACTTTGCAATATTTTCATCACAAAATTTGGCACCTTTTTACCTTCTTCTAAAACATCCGCAGAAACTTCCTGTCCTTCCATTTGTATTATTATTTGGAAACACATTTGCTCTAACTGCTATTGAATCATTTGATGTATTACAACTGCATGAACAGCTATTGTTGTTATCATTATTTGAACATCCTCCGTGTTATTGATAATAGTTGTGTTTGATTATTGTTGTTTGATGAATTTCTGTTTCTTCTACTGCAACAATTTGATTCTCTTTCTTCTTCTCTTCTGTCTAACTCTTGTAATATTCTACAAATTATATTTGTTAATATTGCTGTTATAAATGCTAGTATTGTGTATGCTATTGTTGCTACTAAAAGTGTTAAATTTCCTACCACAAATGTTACAATTAAGAATATTGCAAATATTATTGCTGCTACTAAAAATGGACATTTAAAGATTTTTTGTAGTGCTATTGATATTATTATTACTGCTATTGGTAAAGCAAAAACTATTAGTAAAGTATTCATTTTTTTCTCCTTTCACTGGATTTTTTATTATAAAATTAAAATTTTTTAATTTTACCAATTCTTTTTACTTTATTTTATGCTTTTTGTCTATTTTTAGTTACTTTAACAATTTACCTGATACTTGATTTATTCATACTCTACATTTAATAGATATAGCCCATTTGGTTGCAAGGTTTTACCAGCAAAATTTCTATCTTTTGAATTAATAATTTTTTCAATATCTTCCGGCTTATTTTTTCCAAGTCCAACATCAACTAATGTACCAGCAATTATTCTAACCATATTATATAAAAATCCATTTCCAGTTAATTCAATATAAATTCTATTATTAGGCATTTCATAAACTCTCGCTTTATAAATAGTTCTAACACTACTTTTGCTACTAGTTCCACTAGCTTTAAAAGCTTTAAAATCGTGTTCTCCTTCAAAATATTTTACTGCCTCTTTCATTTTATTTATATCAAGTTTTTGAGGAATATGAGTCTCTAAATTTCTATATATAGCTGATGAAAATTCAGAATTGTTTATAACATATCTATATGTCTTTTTTTTGCATGTTAATCTACTATGAAATCTTTCATCAACTTCCTCTGCTGATATTATTCTTATTGATTTTTTCAAATTTGAGTTTAATGCAATTGGTATTTTTTCTACTGGTATATTTGAATTTGTCTTAAAATTTGCTACCTGTCCAAATGCATGTACCCCTGCATCAGTTCTCCCTGATGCCATAAGGTCTACTTCTTCTCCTGTTACTATTTTTATTGCTTGTTCAATTGTTCCTTGTATATTTAATTTATTAGGTTGTTTTTGCCATCCATTGAAGTCTTTTCCATCATATTCTATTGTTAGCTTTATATTCCTCATTTTTATCCTTTCTTGAATCCAATATTATTTAAAAAGTCGCCCTACAAGCGACTTAAATTATTTAATATTTGTTTTTTTATTGTTATTTTCAGTGTTTTCAATCTTTTCTTTTTTTGTGAATTTTTTCTTTAAAATTTCAAATTTACTACTTTTTGTTGTGTTTTTTTGTGTAAATCTTTTTGTAACAATATTACTAATCAATATTTTCTTTAATACATCTTCTCTAACATCAGCAATTAATGTACCGTCTTTTGCAACAGAAATTTTTCCTGTTTCCTCTGATACAACAACTGCTATACTGTCAGATTCTTTTGATATTCCTATTGCAGCTCTATGTCTTGTTCCTAACTCTTTTGCTATATCTGGATCATCTGCAAGTGGTAATACACATGCTGCTGCTGCAATTTTATTATTACTTATAACAACCGCTCCATCATGTAATGGGGTTTTGGGTACAAATATATTTACTAATAATTGTGGTGAAACCTCTGAATTCATTGGTACTCCTGTTGCTATTATATCTTGAATATTTATATCTCTTTCTATAACAATTAATGCTCCTGTTCTTGTTTTTGAAAGTTCTGTTGCTGCTATTACAACTTTATAAATGTCTTCTTTTGTCTTTGTTGCTAAATCACTGTCTAGTCCAAAAAATTTAGTAAATTTATTTGTTCCTAATTGTTCTAGTCCTCTTCTTAATTCTGGCTGGAATATTACTATTATTGCTATTACTCCCCAGTTCATTATTCCTGTTAATATTGAATTTAATATTTTTAAATTTAATACTCCACTAAGCCATGTTGCAATTAATAAAAATGCTATTCCTTTTATTAATTGCCATGCCCTTGAACCTTTTACCATTTTCACAAAACAATATAATAAAAATATTACTATTACTAAGTCTAATATTGTTGTAAATAAATTAAATGGATTTTCACTTAAATTTTGGAATCCTTTTAATATATTTTCATTATAAAAATTCATCCAACTGTTACTTATACTCTTTTCCATATTACACCTTCTCTTAAACTTTGAGATTTTCTACTTATATTAATGAGAATATTAATGTTGCTGCTACTGATAAAATCATTAGTAGTGCTAGTATTCCTGCCATAACTTTTACAAATATTTGTCCTTTATCATATTTTCTTTGCTCTTTGTTTTTCAAATTTTTTTCTTTATTATTTTTCATTATTTTTCTTCCTTTCGCTCATTATCTTTTTTCTCGATATCCCAAAAGATACATCCTCAAAAAGACATCTCTGTTTAATATTATATCACTAAAATATATCTAATTTCAACAAATTATTTGCAAATACCAAAAATTGTAGGTTCCTTTTCAATTTTATTTTCATTTATTTTTATTATCTGTTCTAATTTTCTTTCAGCTTCTTCAAATTTTTCTTTACTGTTTGAATGAATATATCCTAAAATATCTCCTTTTGATACTTTATCAGCTACTTTTTTATTTAGTATAACACCTACTGAGTAATCAATTATATCTTCTTTTTTAACTCTTCCTGCACCTAGTCCACATGTTACTTTTCCTATTTCTTCTGCATTTATTTCTTGTATATATCCATCTTGTTTTGCCATAATTGGCTCTATTATTTTAGCTTTTTCAAACTTACTTGTATCTTCTAAGTATGAAATATCTCCTTCTTGATTTTTTACCATTTCTACAAATTTATCATATGCCTTTCCATTTGATATATTTTCTAACATTTTATTTTTATTTTCTTCTAAGTCTTCTCCTAAACCTGCTAAATTCATCATATATGCACCTAGTTCTAATACTACTTGTTTTAAATCTTCTGGCATTTTTCCTTTTAAGAAATCAATTGCTTCTATTACTTCTAAGTTATTTCCTACTGCATATCCTAATGGTTCATTCATATTTGTTAAAACACATACTGTTTCTCTATTTGCAAGTTTTCCTATTTCAATCATTTCATTTGCTAATTCTTTGGCATTTTCCATATTTTTCATAAATGCACCTTTTCCAACAGTTACATCTAATACTATTTTTTCAGCTCCACTTGCTATTTTTTTGCTCATTATGCTTGATGCAATTAATGGTATGCTTTCAACACATGATATACTATCTCTTAGTGCATATAATTTTTTATCTGCTGGTGCTAAATTCATTGTTTGTGAAATCATGCTTATACCAACGTTTTCCACATTTTGTATAAATTTGTGGATATCTATTTCTGTTTTATAGCCTGGTATTGATTGCATTTTGTCAACTGTTCCACCTGTAAAACCTAGTCCTCTTCCTGACATTTTTGCTACTGGTACTCCTAATGACGCTACTAATGGTAATAAACATATTGATACTTTGTCTCCCACTCCTCCTGTTGAGTGTTTATCTACTATTGTTTTATTTAATTTTGATAAATCTAATATTTCTCCTGAATTTGCCATTTCTATTGTTAAATTTGTTGTTTCTTGTTTTGTCATTCCATTTAAATATATTGCCATTACTAATGCTGCTGCTTGATAATCTGCTATTTTTCCGTCTACATATCCTTTTACAAAATATTTAATTTCTTCTTTTGTTAATTCTTGTTTTTCTCTCTTTTTTTCTATAATTTCTAAAATGTTCATAAATCTTCTGTCCTTTCTTTTGTTAATGCACATTTTTCTATATTTAAATAAAATGTCCTGTAAAACTTCTTCTGTGAATTGGACATAATCCATATTCTTTAATTGCTGCTATATGTTGAGCTGTTCCATATCCTTTATGCTTTGCAAATCCATATTGAGGATATACGCTATCCCATTCTCTCATTATTCTATCCCTTGTTACTTTTGCAATTATTGATGCTGCTCCAATTGAGTAGCATTTTGCATCACCTTTTATTATTGATTCATATGGTACCCCATTTGTATCTATGTGTTGAAGTGCATCAATTATAATTAAATCTGGTCGAACATCTAATCCTTTTACTACACTTGTAACTCCCTGTTTTGTTGCATTTAGTATATTTATATCATCTATTACATCTTGTCCAATTATTGCTACTGAATAACTTATTGCTTCTTCTAAAATTTTATCATAAAGTAATTCTCTTTTCTTTTCAGAAACTTTTTTAGAATCATTTACTCCTTCTATCATTGAATCTTCTGGCATTATAACTCCTGCGACTACTACTGGACCTGCCAATGGTCCTCTTCCTGCTTCATCAATTCCACATATGTTTTTAAATCCTTTTGTATGTAATTCTTTTTCTAGTTCTTTTAAATTTGTTAATCTTTCTAGTTCTTTTTCTTTCATCTGTTTTTCCTCAATATCTTTATATTTCTAAATTTTCTAGTTCACTTAATGAATAATATGTTTTATCTCCGCTTTTGAAGCCTATTGTATTATATATTTCTAATTCCATATTTTTTAAATCATATTTTATTATATATCCGCCTTTTTGATTATTAGAATCTTCATTAGACATTCCTAATTCTTCTAAATCTTCTTTTGTTAATTTATAGTAAAATATTAAATTTGTTTGTTCTTGTTGGAATTGTTCCTGTGTTATTCCAAAGTTTGAATTTAGGTCACTTACACTTGTTATTTCTGTTCCTTTTAATTTTGATTTTGCTAATTCTATTCTTTTGTTTTTTTCGTTTTCGTCTGTTAGTTTATCAAAACTTGTCCCTAGGTTAAAGTTTCCATTTTCTACATATTCTTTTCCTTTTACTTCTATTAATAACATGTTTGTTTTTAAATTTTCTAAATTTGCTCTTTTTATTATATTATTTCCTGTATTTATTGATATTCCTGATAATATTAATAATAGTATTACCGTTATTACTAATACTAACATTGTTATTCCTTCGTTTTTCTTCATTTTTTTCCTCCTAGAATTCTTATTTGTTCATATTATACTATATTTGTTTTGGTTAAATCAAGGTATTTTTTTGATAATGCATTGAATTACTACAATTTTTTCACAAAAAGTTCACAATACTGTTGTATTCTAATACAGAATTAGGTTATTATATAAATATAAAAAGTATTTCATTTAGGAGGTAATTAAAATGGATGAAAAAGAACAAAATAATGCAAAATTCAAAGCTATACCAGTAACAGGCTCAGCATCTTATGAAAAATCTGATAGACCAAAATCCGGATTTGGAAAAAGTGTTATAATACCTTTTATTAGTGGTGTTGTAGGTTGTACAGTCGTAATTGGAACATGTTTTGGAGTTCCATCTATAAGAACAAAACTCATAGGAAATCAAACTACATCTTCAATAAGTACAACAAATAATAATTCAACAAAATCAGATGGATATGTAAAACAAACATCATTAGAAAATTATTCTGATACTTCTGTTTATGCGGCTAACAAAATATTACCATCAATTGTTGGTATAAAAATAGACTATACTGTAAACTCTACATCAATCTTTGGTAGAACTGGTTCAACAACAGCAACCGCTTCTGGTTCTGGAATCATAATTAGTGAAGACGGTTATATTTTAACAAATAACCATGTTGTATCTTCAAGCTCTTCTGACTCAAATTCTTATTATCAGATTTCAGAAGCAACAAAAGTTACAGTTACTTTATTTAATGATGAAACAGAATACGAAGCAAAAATTGTTGGTCAAGATGAGCAAACTGATTTAGCTGTTATAAAAATTGAAAAAACTGGTCTAACAAAAGCTGAATTTGCTGATTCAGATGATGTAAAAGTTGGTGAATTTGCAATGGCTGTTGGAAATCCTGTAAACATGACAAGTACTGTTACAACTGGTATTGTAAGTGCTGTTAATAGAAAAATTACCGATTCTGACGGTAAGACTTATACTTGTATTCAAACTGATGCTGCTATAAACTCTGGTAACAGTGGTGGTGCTTTGGTTAATGCCCAAGGTAAAGTTATAGGAATTAATACTTTGAAATTATCAGGTACAGGTATTGAGGGTATTGGATTTGCAATTCCTATCAATTCTACAACTGATATAACTTCTCAATTAATTCAATATAGTAAAGTAAAAAGACCTTTTATAGGAATTTCTGGTATTGATTTAGATGAAACAACTGCTAAAAAATATAATTTAGTTGTTGGTATTTATGTAAAATCTGTTGAAGATTTTTCTTCTGCTGAAAAAGGTGGATTAAAATCTGGTGATGTAATCATCGAAGCTGATGGAAAATCAATAAAATCAATGGATGAGTTGAATGAGATAAAAAATTCTCATCAAATTGGTGATACTATGAAACTAAAAATTAATAGAGACGGATCAGAAAAAGAAATTACTTTAACATTAGGTGAACAACCTTAGTTTTTAATAATATATATACTTTTGCAAGAATGAAGAGTTTATTAATTTTCAAATTTAATAAACTCTTCACTTTTAATTCACACAATGGACAAAATTCATTATTATAATATCAACATAGTCAGGAAGTTATCTGACTTAAATTAAAAAACATCCCCTTTTATTTTCAAAAAACTAGGTTCTTAACGGACCTAGTTTTATATTATTACAATGTCTTTTTCACTTGTTATTTTATTATTTCCATATGCAAATATTATATATATATTATTTTTATAAACAAAATATTCTGTTATATTATCAATTTTATAAATATCACTATTAATGTCTCTTGAAAATACATTATATCCTAATTTTATTAATTCTTCTGATTTCTTTTGTTCTTTTTGTATGTCATTATTTATTTTATTTTGTACATCATTTATTTTTAGACTATAATTATTTAAAGTATCTTCTAATTTATTTTCTTTGTTTTCTTTTAAATCATAATTAAATGTTTGTATTATAACTCTTTGTGCACTTGTACTTTGTTTTAAGTCTGAATATATTATTAATGATAAATTATTGTTTTCTATGTATGCTTTGTATTTAACTGTATATATTATATTATTGTTATTTTTGTTTTTTATTGTTTCTTCTGCTTTTCCTTCAAATGTGTCTTTTATTTCTTTATTAAATTGTTTTACTTCTTTGTTTTCAATATTTATGTATGGTAAATTTACATTTATTTCATAATTATCTTTTTTGTCTTCTTTTGTATAACTTGTATATATTATATTTTCATTGTTATTTATTTTTTGAATTTGATATTCTTCATCATTTTCTAAGCTATTATCAAATATATTTTCAAAGTTGTTTTTTAAGACTGCTTCTTCTTCTTCACTTCTTTTTGTTATTTTGTTTATTCCAAATAGATTATCTATTACATCGTTTCCTAAGATTTGTACTCCTATTACTACTACTATTGATATTATGCATATTAATGCTATTATTATATATATTATTATTCTGTTTTTTGAAATTTTTTCCTTTTCTGGTAATTCTAAATTCATTCTTTTCTCCTACATTTTTATTATCTTTTTTAGTATAACATTTTTATAAAGAATGGTCAAATATTTTATTGTTACAGTTCAGTAATAACCTTTTGTG
>FR901950.1:10041-22928 GCA_000438255.1 Clostridium sp. CAG:389 | reverse complement strand
GAAATAGATTTTAGTTTTATAACAGGTGTAAATTTTCCTAGTTGTCCTATAAATGTTACATCATTTAATTCCACTTTGTATACATCTTTATCTGCTATTACATAAAAATATATGTCTACATTTTCTCCATCTTCTTCTGTGCTTGTCTCTTCTACTGTTACTTCTTTTCCTATTTTTTTCAAATCTTCTATATTTTCTAGGACATTATTTCTTGTTGCTATTATTATTTCTTCTGCACTTCCAAATGGATTATTTGTTTGTTCATTCATTAATTTTAGTTTTAAATATTCTATTATTTGAGCTCTTTTATTTTGTAATTCTGCTTGCTTAGCATTATCAAAAATTCCTGTGTGTGTTATTGATTGTATTGTTATTCCTGATAGTATAAGTAATACTATAATTGTTATTACCAAAGCTACTAATGTTATTCCTTTTTCTTTTTTTATGAATTGATTCAAACTATATGTATATATAACACCAGGTATTTCATTAAATTTTTTTTTCATCTTTTCCTCCAATTATCTTAGTTTGATTTATTTTAATAAAATGTTAAATCAGTTGCACTTACTGCTTGCCAGCCTTCTGTTGATACTAGTCCTTGGTCGGAAGTTTGTGAATCTGTCCTTCTGTAAAAAATCTTTCCTGATTCTGAGTATATTCCCCAATTCTTTCCACTAAAATTTCCTCCATTTATATAAATAGTTGCTCCATAATTTGATAAACCATCATATGTATTTCCTCTCATAGTTCCGCCTGTTATCGTCATTGTTCCTTTTACTGAATGTACTCCTCTTTCTCCTGAAAAACTTCCTCCTGATATTGTAATTGTTCCATCCTTTAATCCAACTCCTGCAAAGCTTCCATTGTAAGTTCCTCCACTAATATTATATACTCCGCCTTCATTATATGCACCATAATTTTTTCCCTGGAATATTCCATTTTTTATATTAACAGTTCCTCCGTTGTTTTTTATTCCGTCATATATACTTCCATTAAAAGTTCCTCCATTAATTGTCGTTACTCCTCCATAATTACATAATGCATAATTACCCCCTGTAATTGTACCGGCATTTATTTCTGTTGTTCCTGAAACAGGGCATATAGCTTCATATACTTTTGCTGTATAATTTCCACTATTTATTATTAATTTGCCTCCATTATATATACCCCAATCGTTTCCAGTAACTGATCCTCCAAATATAGTTAATGTTCCTTTATTTAATATTGTAGTATCATATTTATTAGACAGTCTTATGGCTCCTGTTCCCTCTAATTTTTTTTGATTTAAATTTAAGATTATTGTTTTGTTTTCAGGAATTGTTATGTCTTCTGTTGTATCTTTTAGTAAGATTACTGTTCCATTTGTAGATATAGCATTAATTGCATTAGATATACTAGAATAATATATTGTACCTACTTGTGCAATCGCTGTTACTATTGATATTTTACAGCTTTTAGCTTCTGAGATGTTTCCAACTTTATCTTTTACCCAAAAATAATATGTCCCTGCACTACTTACATTGTATGATATTGAATTTGCTGTACTTGTTGTCCAAGAATTACTCATTGTTGGTTTTGTTCCTGTTGTGTTTACATGATATCCGCTTATTCCACTCTCAGCATCAGCAATTCCTGTTATATTAATTGTTCCTTTATTTCCATTTACTATTGTAAATCCATTAGATATTTGTCCTATTGTTGGTGCTGTTTTATCAATATTTGTTACATTTCCAGTTAACATTCCTCCTGCATTTGTCCCGTCCCATAATCTTGCATATACTGGTCCATTGGCATCTAGTGTTTTACTTGCTGTACTTGTCCAGTTTTTTCCATCTGTACTTGTTTGGATTGTAAATCCAGTTACATCTGTACTCGCAGTTGCCGTTACACTACCATTTGTCCAACCACTTGGGCTATATGTAAATTTTGCATTTGCTTCTGTTAAATCTACGATTTTTCCTGTTGTCTGTTCTGCTATTACTTCTGCTGTTTTCTTATTTTCTGCAACAGCAATTACTTTAATACTATATTTTTTATTTTGTATTAGTCCTTCATATGTATATTTTTCTTCTGTTGTTGTTTTTATTAATTTGTATTCTTCTTCATCTTCACTTTTTATATAATATTCTAATGTCCCACCTTGATTTCTTTTAGTTGTTACCTCTACTGTTATTGTATTTGTTGTGTTTGAAATAGATTTTAGTTTTATAACAGGTGTAAATTTTCCTAGTTGTCCTATAAATGTTACATCATTTAATTCCACTTTGTATACATCTTTATCTACTATTACATAAAAATATATATCTACATTTTCTCCATCTTCTTCTGTACTTGTTTCTTCAACAGTTACTTCTTTTCCTATTTTTTTCAAATCTTCTATATTTTCTAGGACATTATTTCTTGTTGCTATTATTATTTCTTCTGCACTTCCAAATGGATTATTTGTTTGTTCATTCATTAATTTTAGTTTTAAATATTCTATTATTTGAGCTCTTTTATTTTGTAATTCTGCTTGCTTAGCATTATCAAAAATTCCTGTGTGTGTTATTGATTGTATTGTTATTCCTGATAGTATAAGTAATACTATAATTGTTATTACCAAAGCTACTAATGTTATTCCTTTTTGTTCTCTTTTTTCTTTTTCTTGTGAATATATAAATTTAATTTCATTGTTATTTATATTCATAAAACTTTCCCCTTTATCATATGTTTCTATAATTTATTATACATTGTTCCCAGTATATCCTATCCTTTATTAATTATACATAAGTTTTCATGTATAATCAATAATTCTAATTGTATTTAATATAATTGTAATATTTCTGTCATTTTGTTGTAATAATACATATTTTATTATGTATCATCTACATTATGTATTCTTTTTTGATAGAATAGTTATAGTCATTTAATCAGGAGGTTAACTAATAGTGAGATTCAAAAGAATTAAAGATTTACGAGAAGATCATGATAAATTCCAAAAAGATATAGCTCAGCTTCTAGGAATTTCTCAGCAATATTATTCTGAATATGAAAAAGGAAATAGAACTATACCTATAAATCATCTAATAACATTAGCAAAATATTATAACACCTCAATAGACTATATAGTAGGTCTATCTGATAAAATAGATGAAAATACAAACCTTAAACAAAACAATATAAAAAAGTAGTATAATCTAGATTTTCTAGTCTATACTACTTTTTTTATTATATTTCCATTTGACTTGCCAAGAATGTTGCAGCAGATTGTGCCACCTTTTTTTCAACTTCATTCATTTTTGTATTTGAATCTTTTGACATTAATATTACTGTTCCAATTGTATCTCCATTTGATATTATAGGATATACAATTTGTGATTTATTTTTCTTTTCATTAGTATCGTTTTTTGTAATAGGCATTGCCATATCACTATTTTCTTTACTTGTATAAACTTCCTTATCTTCCATAAGTTTTTCAAGTTCCTGGCTAACATCCTGTTCTAAAAATTCTTTTTTAGAACCACCTGATACAGCAATTATTGTATCTTTATCAGTTATACATGCTATATGTCCTGTTGTTTTTGCTAATGTCTCTGCATATCCTGTTGCAAATTCTGATAATTCTCCAATTGGAGAATATTTTTTTAATATTACTTGACCTTCTCTGTCAGTAAATATTTCTAGTGGATCTCCTTCTTTTATTCTTAAAGTTTTTCTTATTTCTTTTGGAATTACCACTCTACCTAAGTCATCTATTCTTCTTACTACTCCAGTTGCCTTCATATTTATCCTCCTTTAATTTCAAGTCTATTCTTATTATCTCAAAAGAGGAATTTTTTATACATTTTTCTTAATTTTTTTATACTTCTTTTTTATTAAAAAAACTACTTTTACATTTATCTATGATATATCCTAAACTATTAGAAAATTCTTTAAGCATAACAATCTTTATTGATTGATCTTTTCCTTTTAGGTAATCATCTATAACTTGTTTTAACTGTTTTATATTATCCATCTCTGGTTCTATTTCTTTTGGATTTTTATCCACCCTATTTATTAATTTTTCTTTTATTAAAACAATATCTTCATTACTTGCGCATGAAATTCTTTGGAACAATTGGTAAACATCATAATATTTAAAAATTGGTATATTCATGCACTCTCTATCAAATTTTTCATAAAAACTTTCCATTTTCATTGGTATACATTTAAATATTTCTTCTGCCTTTTCCTTATACATTTTGTCTAACAATTGACTATTTAAGTTATTGAAATGTTTTATTATATCATTCATATCTTCTGCAACTTGCTCTATTGCTATTTTTGAAAGTTCTTCTTCTACATTTTTGCAATATTTTGATTTCAATGAAGATAAATTCATTCCATTGAAAAATATACTTTTTAATGTTTTAAAGTCATAATCTATAAGTCCTTTTCTTGAAAAATAGCTAAAATATGCATAAATTTTTACAATATCTATTAATTCTATATTTCCTTGTTTTACATCTTCTAACACTTCTTTTATAACTCTATCAAACTCATCATCTGATATTTTCCAATATTCCTCTGTAAGAAGTCTTTTATACCCTGGTAAGTTATCTGTATCTACTGTATTTCTTATTGTTTCCATATTTTCTTTAAATAATTTCATATCAAAAATTCTTGTTCTTACATAATATTCTATAAATTTAAAGAATCTATATTCTGCTTTAAAATTGTAGTAATAGTTACTGTCAAATTCTTTTATATAAAATTGTCTGTTATCCATTAAAGTTCTTGATGATACTAATATTGATTTATATTCTTCATTGTCTTTTATATTTATAAATTTATCTTTTGTTATTTTTCCAGCTTTAATTTCAAATGAAATAGCTATTGTGAATATTAGCATTGTTTGCATAACTCTATTATTTGTATTTGGATAATTTTTTTCTACCATTTCATATATTTTTTGGAAATCATTTAATGCATGTTTCAATATTCTTAAATTTCTTGTTCCGCTTCTTTCAAATGTTAATATTATTAATCTTGTATTTTCTCTTAAAAATCTTATTAAATCAGGATTATTTTCATACCTCATCAAAATTCCATTTATGATATAATCAAATTTTGGTGCGTATTCAAATGTTTCACCAATCAATTTTTCTTTTATTCTCTCATAATCGTTTGCTTTATCAAAAACATGCTCAATCTTATTTTTTATTTTCTCAACCATTGGTTTATCTGTTGTATTTAATTCTCCTTGTTTATCCAAAAGATATGTTGCTATAAATGTTTTCATTTCTATATTTGAACTTTTTAATTTTGTTGAAAGTTCTTTTTCATTACATATTATTATTGTTTTTATATGATCATGTTCAACAAAGTTATTAATATATCCTAATATATCTATAACATCTACATTTGCTCTTTCTAGGTCATCAAAACATAGAACTTTATCATCAGTAGAGAAAAACTCAGAATAATCGATTTTATCTCCATTTTGTGTAACACCAAAGAAATTTGCCATATCTAATCCTGTTTTAGCATATTCTGGTATTGTTGTCTGTCCTGTTGATTCCATGAATTTTCTTAGGTTTTTATCCATCAATTGTGTTGTTTCTATAAATATTTTTTTACTAATATCTTCCAAGTTTGATATACCATATAATGACATATAGATAGTTGTATATCTTTTTCCGTTTAATTGCATTGACTCAATTTTCTTTTTTATTTTGTTATTCCAGAAGTGAGTTTTACCAACTCCCCATTCTCCATTTATCATTATTGCATAATCAGTATAATCAGATCTTACATAATCTAATATGCTTTCTACTAAATCTTCCATGCTAAATCTCCACTCCATTTCTTGGTGTCCTTTTTTGGATGTATCTTTTTGTGACATTGTTATAAAAAGGACGTTTATTTTCATTTGTTTGATTTTCTTTGTTTAATCTTTTGCTAATACAAGAACTCCTATTTTTTCAGGTCTTGCTTGCTGTAATATTTTACTACATTCATTTACAGTACTTCCTGTTGTGTATATATCATCAATTAACAAAACTTTTTTATTTGTTATTATTTCTTCATTTTGTATACTATATACTCCTTGTATATTTTGTTGTCTATCTTCTTTATTTAGTTTGCTTTGTTCTATTATATTCTTTGTTTTTATTAAACAATTATTCACTAATTCCAAATTCGTTTGCTTTGATATTTCATTTGCTATCAGTAAGCTTTGATTATATCCTCTTTCTTTGTATCTTTTTTTACTTATTGGAACTGGTATAATTTTATCATATTTTTTTATATTTTCAAATATTTTTTTGTTTTTTAACAAAAAATTTACAAATGTTTTGTAAATATATGATTTTTCGTTAAATTTGTAATCTATTATTAGTTGACGTATTTGTCCTTCATATTTAAATATGTACATTAATTCTTGAAAATATTTCTCTTTTTCTGATTTTTCTTCTATATATTCTTTTTGTAATATTCTTATTTCTGCTTGTTTTTTTAATTCTAGATTACATTTTGAACATATTGATTTTGCGTCTATTTTTCCACATATTCCGCATGTTTGTGGATAAATTTGATTTAATATTTTTTCTTGAATTCTAAAAATTTTTTTCACTCTTTTCTTGATTTAAAATAAATTGATTTAACTTTGTTATTAGTTACAATTCACAGTTTTATTTTATTTAATAATAAAACTGTGAATTATAATTATTCTTGACCTATTTGTCTCATTTTGAACTCTAATCCGGTGTTTCTTTTTTTACTGTCAACATTTTGAATCATATAATCAACAACTCTCTCACTGCCAACAATAATTAAAAGTTTTTTAGCTCTTGTAATTCCTGTATATAGTAAATTTCTAGTCAATAACATTGGAGCAGATGAAGGCGCAAGCATTATTACAACATCAAATTCACTTCCGTTGTGCCTTATGTATTGTAATTGCATAACTATGTTCTATTTGGTCTAAATCTGAATACTCGTACCAAGCAACTTTTTCATCATCAAATTGGATTTTAACAATTTTTTCTTTTTCGTCTATTTCTATTATTGTTCCAATTTCTCCATTAAACACACCTGTTCCAACTTCTTTTTTTTCTTTTGGCTTTGCAAGGTACATTGATGACCAGCTTTTTTCGCCTGTTTCTGTATTAATTTTATCTGATCCAAATGGTTGTGTTTCTCTTTCCCATGTTATGTCATAATTATTTTTAATTTGCATAACTCTGTCTCCAACTCTATATACTATGTCTCCACTCTTTCTTTCTGGCAATTCCTCTAAATTAGGGTTTAAGACAGCTTGTAGAGCCTTATTTAACTCTCTTGTGCCTAATGGTCCTTTTTTTGTTGGAGTTAAAATTTGAATATTTTTGAAAAAATCATAATTTCCGAATTTTTCTAATCTTCCTGTTGATAGACTTATTACTTCTTGTAACATTCTTTCTGTTGAATTTTGTTTTATAAAGAAAAAGTCTTGTTTTGTATCTTCTTCTATTTCTTCATCATCATTTTTTATAAATCCTAATCCATTATTTACTCTATGGGCATTTAGAACTATTTTACTTTTTGCAGCTTGTCTAAAAATTTTATCTAATTTTACTGTATTTATTACTTCTGAATTTATCAAATCTTTTAAAACACTTCCTGGCCCAACTGATGCTAATTGGTCTACATCTCCTACTAGTATTAATTTCGTACCTTGATATATGCAATTTAATAAATAATTCATTACAAACATATCTACCATTGATAATTCATCTACTACAATTAAATCTGCATCTATTGGTTCTCCTTTATAATCACTGTGTCTTGAATAAATCCCTTCATCATCTAATTTTCCAATTCCTAATAGTCTATGTAAAGTTGATGCTTCTTTTCCTGTTGCTTCTGTCATTTTTTTAGCTGCTCGTCCTGTTGGAGCCGTTAAAACGACTTTTTTCTTTCTTTCTTCGAATAAGTCAATTATTGTTTTTATGATTGTAGTTTTACCAGTTCCTGGTCCACCTGTTATAATCGTTACATTACTATCATTTATTGATAAAACTGCTTCTCTCTGTTTATCTGATAACTCTATACTTGATTTTTTCTCTATATCTTTTAGTGCATTTTCTATATGTTCAATTTTCTTTACATTTTTACTTTTGTCTAATCTTATAATTCTAGTTGCAATTTCCTTTTCTACACTATAAAAATTTTCTAGATATATCCATTCAAAATCATCTCTTTTTTCAACAACAATTTCTTCTTTTGCCTTTAAATTTATGATATTTTCTTCTACGGATTCTGTGGTTACATCTAATAATGATATTACATATTCTATCAAATTTTCTTTTATTACACATGAATGTCCATTATATGTTGCTTTGATTAAACCATATTTTATTCCACTTTCAACTCTTTTTTGATTATCATAATCTATTCCTAGTTTTAAAGCCATTTGGTCTATTTGCTTAAAATCAACCCCACGTGCCATATCAATCAATATATACGGATTTGCTTCAATTTGTTCTATTGCATTGATTCCTAATAAATCATAGATTTTTTTTGCATTTTCTGCTCCTATTCCAAATCTCTCTAAGAATCCTACTATTTGCCATACTTCCCAATTTTCTAAAAAGCTTTCTGACATTTCTATTGCTTTATTTTTTGATATTCCTTTTATTTGTGCAAGTTTTTCTGGTTCGAATTTGAATACATTTATTGTATCTTCTCCAAATGTTTTTATAATTTTTTTTGCAGTGGCTTCTCCAATTCCTTTAACACTTCCATTTGCTAAGTATTTTTCTAGTGCATCTAATGTTTCAGGCATTAATTTCTCAAATGTTTCAACTTTGAATTGTCTTCCATAGTCTTTGTGTTCAACAAATTTTCCTTCTACTCTCAATGTGTCTCCACTTTTGACGAATGGTAAATATCCTACTATTGTTGTTTCTTCCTCTTCTGTTTCAAATACTGCTATTGTATAACTGTTTACGTCATTTTGATATATGATGTCTGTTATTTCTCCTTTGATTTCCAATTATTTTCTCTCCTTTATTTTGCCTCTATCTCTCTTATTTGTTTTTTAAGTTTATCATATTTACAGGCAAAAAACAAGAGTTTTACTGTTCATCAACATTATCAATTATATCTTTACATTCTTTCCATCCAGTCACTTTTAGAATATCATAATCTTTTGATAATTTTTTTGCAATTTCTTTTGTATTATCACTTGAATTCAAGTCAGCAACTATTATATTTTTTAAATAATCTTCTCTTCCATATAATATTTTAAATAAAATTGAACGCAAAAATCCTTCAATCTTTTCTTCTTGATTTTTAACTGCAATTATTACATATATTCCATCTGATTTAAATTTTGTAAATCTGCTTATGTATATAATGTTTTTTATAACTTCAAATAAACCATAAATGGCTAATGTCCAAAATATTGTGCTTAATACAAATTCCAACATTTTTATGCCTCCTATGGTTTATAATATGATTTTTTTATTTTTTTGTGATTTTGTTATTTAATATGTCTAATTACTATGATTTAACAGATTTTATCATCCAAATAATCTTTCCATATTCTTTGATATAATCATCTATTAATGATGATGTTGAATATTCCTTTTCATTTTCTGATTTTTCTTTTATTTCTATTGTTTTCTTTAATAATTCTTCATAATCTGAAAGTATATTGTTATATATTTCTTCTGATTTTATTTTTTTGTTTTCTGCTTCTTTTATTGATGATTTTTCTAAGTAATCTTTCATTGTTCCTAATGGTTGTCCTCCTAAAATTGCTATATGCTCAGCTATTTCGTCTATTTGCTCATTTATTTCGTCATATAATTCCTCTAATTTTGCATGTACTTGAAAAAAGTCCTTTCCTTCTATGTTCCAATGATAATTTTGTAATTTTCTGTAAAATATATTTAAGTCTGCTAAAAATTCATTTAATTTGTTTTCTAATTCCATAATAAAACCTCTCTTTCTATGTTTTATTATGAACTGTATATTTTGATTTTATTCTTTTATAGTTTTTTATTTAAATTCTTTTTTTATTTTTTTATATTCTGACATATATTTTTCCACTAGATTCCAGAATTCTTTTGAATGATTCATGTGTTTTATGTGACATAATTCATGTAATATTACATATCTTATTGCTTGTTGGCTGTATTTTATTAATTCTAAGTTTATTGTTATATTTTTTTTGCTTGTACAGCTTCCCCATGCATATTTTATTTGTTTTATAGTTATTTTATTTGGCACTAATCCTGTTTCTTTTATTAGTTCATTAGCGTTTTTCTCTACAATGTTTTTAAATTCTTCTTTTGTATATCGTGGCTCTTTTTCTTGTTTTTTATTTTCTTTTTCTATTGATTTTTGTATCCATTCTGATTTTTGTTGAATTATTTTTTCGATTTCTTTTTTATTTACTCTTTTAGGTGCTTTTACAATAACTCTACCATCTTTTATTTGGATATAGATGTTTTTTATTTTTGAGTATTTGATTTCATAATTTAATATTGGATTATCCATTTTTATTCCTTCTATTTCTTTTTAAATAGTTTTATATATTAGGAAAATTGCATAACTAATATATAAAAAATGTCCTTTTTTTGAGACGACGTCCTTTTCAGAACCGTCCCTAAAAGGACATTTTAATTATACTAATTGTAATATAGCTACTTCTGCTGCGTCTCCTCTTCTTGGTCCAGCTTTAATAATTCTTGTATATCCTCCAACGTTTTTACCTGCATATTTAGGTGCTATTTCGTTGAATAATTTTGCTGGTACATCGATATTGTTACCTTCAGCATCTTTTACTTTATTTACTTTTTTCATTATTTTTCTTCTAGCATTTAATCTAGATGGCATGTCTTTTTGTCTTTTTTCAGTAGTTTCTTCTTTTACTACTTTTAAGAATTCTTTACCATTTTTGCTTTTTACTAATTCTGTAACTTTATTACCTTTTGAGTCTAATTTAGCTTTAACAACTTTTACTTCAACTTCTTCAAAATTGTCTTTTTCTTTTATTGCAAGTGATATTAAGCTATCAGCTATTGCTTTTACTTCTTTGGCTCTTGGTAATGTTGTTTCAACTTTTCCGTATACTAATAAATCAGTTGTTAGGTTTTTTAACATTGCCATTCTAATATCTGTTGTTCTACCTAATTTTCTATTTGTTGCCACTTTATTTACCCTCCTTTAAAAAATTTAAATCTATTATTCATCTTCTTGTGCAAAGTCTAATCCTAATGAATGTAATTTTGCTGTTACTTCATCGAAAGATTTTTTACCTAAGTTTCTAACTTTCATCATTTCAGATTCTGATTTGCTTATTAAGTCTTCAACTGTAGATATATTTGCTCTTTTTAAGCAATTGTATGATCTAACTGATAATTCTAACTCTTCGATTGACATTTCTAGGACTTTTTCTTTCTTAGATTCTTCTTTTTCAACCATAACTTGTGTGTTTTTAGTTGTTTCTGATAAATCTATGAATAATTCTAAATGTCCTGTCATTACTTTTGCAGCTAAGCTTAAAGCTTCATGAGCTTTTAAACTTCCATCTGTCCATACTTCTATTGTTAATTTATCATAATCTACCATTTGACCAACTCTTGTGTTTTCAACATGATAGTTTACTTTTTTAACTGGTGTATAGATTGAATCTATTGGAAGTACAGAGATGTCTTGATTTGGTTTTTTATTTTTTTCAGATGAATTATATCCTCTTCCTCTATCAGCAGTTAGTTCCATTACAAGGTTTCCACCTTCTGAAACTGTTGCTATATGTAAGTCTGGGTTTAGTATTTCTACTGTTCCATCTGTTTGAATATCTGCTGCAGTAACTTCGCCCTCTCCTTTGAAGTTTATTCTTAATTTCTTTTCTTCATTTCCATCAAATTTTAATCTAACATTTTTTAAGTTTACTATTACTTCTGGTACATCTTCTACAACATTTGGTATTGTTGAAAATTCATGTAATACTCCTTCTATTTTAACGCTTGTTATTGCGCATCCTGGAAGTGATGAAAGTAATATTCTTCTTAATGAGTTTCCTATTGTTACACCATATCCTCTTTCTAATGGTTCACATACAAATTTTGCATAATTATTTGTTTCATCAATTTCTAGACATTCAATATTTGGCTTTTCAAATTCTATCATTTTTACCTCCTAAATTGAGACTAATCTCAAACTCCTTAAAAACTTTATTAAGTTTTTTAAGTAAAATTTTAAAGTTTTGACTAAACCTTTACACTTACTTTCAAAAACTATTATTTTGAGTAAAGCTCTACTATTAAATGTTCTTCTATTGGAAGATCGATGTCTTCTCTAGCTGATAATCTAACTACTTTACCACTTAATTTTTCATTGTCTCTTTCTAACCAAGCTGGAACTGGTCTAGCTGCATTTTCTTCTATATTAACTTTTAATGTTCCATTATCTTTTTTACTTTCTCTAACAGTTATTACATCTCCTACTTTTACTAAGTATGATGGAATATCAACTCTTTTACCATTTACTTCGAATTGTCCATGGTTTACAAATTGTCTAGCTTGTGCTCTAGATGTTCCAAATCCTAATCTGTATACAACATTATCTAATCTGCTTTCTAATATTTGTAATAAGTTTTCACCTGTTACACCTTTTTTATTTGAAGCCATTTCAAAATATTTTCTGAATTGTTTTTCTCCAACTCCATAATATGCTTTTGTTTTTTGTTTTTCTCTTAATTGAGTACCGTATTCAGAAAGTTTTGCTCTTTTTTGTCCGTGTTGACCTGGTGCATAGTTTCTTCTAGATATACTACATTTATCTGAGTAGCATCTTGCACCTTTTAAGAACAATTTTTGTCCTTCTCTACGGCATATACGACATTGTTCGTCTTTATATCTTGCCATTATTATTTA
>FR901950.1:0-9969 GCA_000438255.1 Clostridium sp. CAG:389 | reverse complement strand
ATTGTGTGGTATTGGTGTTACGTCTTTAATTGCGCTTATTTCTAAACCTGCTGTTTGAAGTGCTCTTATAGCTGCTTCTCTTCCAGCTCCTGGTCCTTTAACGAATACTTCTACTGTTTTTAATCCATGTTCCATAGCTGCTTTTGCTGCTGTTTCAGCAACTTGTCCTGCAGCGAATGGTGTGCTTTTTCTTGAACCTTTGAATCCTAATTCTCCAGCGCTTCCCCAAGAAATTGCATTTCCTTGTGTATCTGTTATTGTTACTATTGTATTATTAAAACTAGAATGAATATGTGCTGCACCTTTTTCGATGTTTTTTCTATTTCTTCTAGCTACTGGTTTTCTTGTTGTTTTATTATTAGCCATTTTCTAAAATTCCCTCCTTCATTGATAATAAGGTTTTATTTAATATTTTCAAAAATTGATAAAAATCGATTTTAATTATTTTTTGCTTTTACTAACTAACTTTCTAGGACCTTTTCTTGTTCTAGCATTAGTTTTTGTTCTTTGTCCTCTTACAGGTAAACCTTTTCTATGTCTTAATCCTCTGTAGCATCCAATTTCTGTAAGTCTTTTTATGTTTAAAGCAACTTCTCTTCTTAAATCACCTTCAACTGTGTATGATTCGTCAATAACTTTTCTTATGTCATTAACTTGATCATCAGTTAAGTCTTTTACTCTAGTGTCTGGATTTATACCAGCTTTTGCTAGAATTTTTTGAGAGCTTGTTAATCCTATTCCATAAATATATGTAAGTCCTATTTCTACTCTTTTTTCTTTAGGTAGATCTACTCCTGCTATACGAGCCATATTATTTTGCACCTCCAAATTTTTTTATAAAATTATAATACATTATTTGCAACATTTTGTTGCGTTGTCTTTATTTTTTCTAAAGGTGAAATGCACCCATGCTCTTGGGTCTTTAGATATCTTCAAGACATATATATAAACACAAATCGATATGTTAATACATATTTTATAAATATATATTTACAGCCGCTACCTATTTGTGTTATAAACTGTTTTAACTGTTTTATCCTTGTCTTTGTTTGTGTTTAGGGTTTTCGCATATAACTCTAATTACACCTTTTCTTTTTATTACTTTGCATTTGTCACATATTTTCTTTACTGATGGTCTTACTTTCATGTTTTTGCACCTCCTATTTTTTTACCTTTTGGTTTTATATATTTGGGTTAATTTTTTATTTTATTTTGCTCTCCAAATTATACGACCTTTTGTTAAGTCATATGGTGAAAGTTCAACTTTAACTTTGTCACCTGGTAGAATTTTTATATAATTCATTCTAAGTTTTCCTGAAATATGAGCTAATATTTGATGTCCATTTTCAAGTTCAACTTTAAAATTTGTATTTGGTAGTGATTCTACTACTGTTCCTTCTACTTCTATAACATCTTCCTTTGCCAAAATATCCCCTCCTATAAGAGCAATCTATTATTATTCCTGGTTTTTATTGTTATTTTTCCAACTTTATTTTGAAATTTTTCCACAATTTTTCCATTTTGATATAATAACTATTACATTATACATTAATTTTTTAGTATTGTCAATATTTCTGGCTCTTTTTCTGTAATTAAAATTGTATTTTCATAGTGTGCTGCCATGCTTCCATCTTCTGTTATAATTGTCCATCCATCTTCTAGTTCTAAAATATTTGGTTTTCCTTGAATTACCATAGGTTCTATTGCCAATGTCATACCTGGTTCAAGTCTTATTCCTCTTCCTGCTTTTCCGTAGTTAGGAATTCCTGGGTCTTCATGCATTTCTCTTCCTATTCCATGTCCTTGGAATTCTCTTACTACTGAATATCCTTGTGAATGAACATATTCTCCGATTGCATGACATATGTCCCCTATTCTATTTCCTTTTTTAGCATATTTTATCCCTTCAAAAAATGCTTGTTTTGTAACGTCTACTAATCTTTGATTTTCTTTATTTGTTTTTCCTACAATAAATGTTCTTGCAGCATCTCCATTAAATCCATCTTTTAATGCTACTGTATCAATACTTACTATGTCTCCTTCTTTTAATGTTCTATATTTAGATGGTATTCCGTGTATAACTTCATCATTTATTGAAACACATATTGATGCTGGGAATTTTGGAACTCCCTTTATTCCTGGATCATAACCTTTCTCTGCTGGTAATGCTCCTAAATTTCTCATTGTTCTTTCTGCAATTTGATCTAGTTCTAATGTTGTAATTCCTGGTTTTATATGTTTTTCTAATTCATCATATACTACTGCTACAACTCTACAAGCTTCTCTCATTAATTCAATTTCTCTTTTTGATTTTATTGTTACCAATTTAGGTCGTCTCCTTTTTATTACATTTTTTTATTTTTAATTACTTAACTTTTATTGTTTTAATGCTTGAATTTCGTATTTTTCTGCTTGTTTTATTTTTTAAATTCTGCTACAACTTCTTCTGCTACATCTTTTCCAAATTTATTTATTGTTTTACTTACCACTTCTGTTTCTAAGTTTCCTTGTTTTTCATAGTAATCTACTAATGGACTTGTTTGTTCAAAATAACTTTGTAATCTTGCTTTTACAGTTTCTTCTGTGTCATCTTTTCTCTTAACTAATTCTGATCCACATTTGTCACATATTCCTTCTACTTTTGGTGGATTTAGAACTATATTATAAACAGCTTTGCATTCTTGGTTTGAACATACTCTTCTGTTTACGATTCTTTCTATTATTTCTTCCTCTGGTGTTGTTAAATTGATTACTTTGTCAACTTTTTTGCCTTTTTCGGCTAATATTTTGTCTAGTGTTTCTGCTTGTTTTACTGTTCTTGGGAATCCGTCTAGTATTATTCCTTCTTGTACATCTGGTTCGTTTAGTCTGTCTTCTACTATTTTTATTGTGACGTCATCTGGTACTAGTTGTCCTTTTGATATATATTTTTCTGCTAGTTTTCCTAGCTCTGTTTGTTCTTTCATGTTTTTTCTGAATATGTCTCCTGTTGATACTTGTTTTATTCCGAGTTTTTCTTGTAATATTCCGGCTACTGTTCCTTTTCCTGTTCCAGGGGCTCCTAACATAATAATAATCATTAAATTTTCTCCTTTCGCTCACTTCGTTCGCTCATCGTCATCCAAAATTTTTTTCAAAAATTTCGTCTGCCAAATCTTTATATTTTTTATAATAATAGATTATTAATTATAATAATCTTTATAATATTTATTCTTTAATATTATGTACTAATTTGTAAAATATATAATACAAATAAACATTATAAAAACCATTATAGGGTGATATGCAAAGATGCATATCTCCCCACAAAGTTGTTTTTATTCTAAGAATCCTTTATAGTGTCTCATTACTAATAATGATTCTAATTGTTGTACAGTTTCCAAAGCTACACCTACAACAATTAATATAGATGTACCACCAAATGCAACATTTAGTCCTGTAAATCTTAAAAGCATTGGTAATATTGCTATTACTGCTAAGAAGAATCCACCAAACCATGTTAATGTTGAAATTATTGATGTTAAATAATCTGTTGTTGGCTTTCCAGCTCTTATTCCTGGTATAAATCCACCATTTTGTTTAATATTATTTGATACTTCTGCTGGATTGAATGTTGCATAAGTATAGAAAAATGTAAATCCAACAATTAATAATAAATATACAATTGCATTTGCAATAGTGTACCCTAATGGTACTGCTGATGTTGCTGGATTGAATGTTGCATAAGTATAGAAAAATGTAAATGCCATGATTAATACTAAATATACTAATGCATTAGCTATACTATATCCAATACCTACACTTGAAGATGATGTAGCTATTGAGAATTTATATACTCCTGCCCAGAATCCAGTTTGAGTAGCTATATCTTTAACAAATATTTGCAATATCATTGCTGGAAATGTTAAGAATGATGAAGCAAATATTATAGGCATAACACCTGCCATTGCTAATTTCAATGGAATGTGTGTATTTTGTGCTCCTACCATTTTTCTTCCAACTACTTTTTTAGAATATTGTACTGGTACTCTTCTTTCAGCTTGTTGTATAAATACAACTCCTGCTACTAATATTATAGCACCAATTAACATTCCTAATGACATCAATAATCCTGTTGTGTTAAATCCATTACTTGTGAATATTAAATTCCATAATGTTGTTGCAAATCTTGGTAATCCTGAAATAATACCAATAAAGATAATTATTGAAATTCCATTTCCAATTCCTTTATTTGTTATTTCATCTCCAAGCCACATTAATATTGATGTTCCTGCTACTAATGATATTACAACTAGAGCTGCTGTTGAAAATTCTGTATTTACGAATATTCCAGAAGATTTGTAAGAAACAAATACACCAATAGCTTCAACTAATGCTAAAACTAATGTTAATATTTTTGTGTATCTGTTTATTTTTCTTCTTCCTTCTTCTCCACCCTCTTTTGTTAGTTTTTCCAAAGAAGGTATTATCATTCCTAATAATTGGATGACAATTGAGGCTGTAATGTAAGGACTAATTGACATTGCGAAAACTGAGAATCTTGAGAAAGCTCCTCCTGAAATCATATCTATTAATCCTGCTACTCCATTATTTGAAGACATTGCCTCATTTAATGTTATACTATTTACACCAGGTACTGTAATATAACATCCTAATCTGAATATTACTATTAATAATAGTGTATATAGTATTCTTTTTCTTACATCAGGTGTTTTTAATGCATTTCTGATTGTTTTAAACAACTAAATCACCTCAGCCTTTCCACCTAAAGCTTCAATTTGTTCTTTAGCTTTTGCAGTGAATCTTGTAGCTTTAACATTTAATTTTTTATCTAATTTTCCTGTTGCTAATACTACTATTCCGTCATTTACTTTTCCAATTATTCCATCAGCTAATAATGTTTCTGCTGTTACGTCAGCAACTGTTGATTTGTTTAACATTGTTAATGTTACTTCTGTGTAATTTTTAGCGTGAATATTGTTGAATCCTCTTTTTGGTAATCTTCTATATAATGGTGTTTGACCACCTTCGAATCCTCTTCTTACTCCGCCACCTGATCTTGCTTTTTGTCCTTTATGTCCTCTTCCTGATGTTTTTCCAAGTCCAGAACCGATTCCACGGCCTACTCTTCTTCTTGAAACTCTTTCTTCAGCTGGTTTTAATTCTCCTAACTTCATTTTGTGCTTGCACCTCCTCTTTCTTTGACAAGGAACATATTTTTTCACGGGTATTCTATGAAAACACGATATTCCACTACCCGTGTGAATATGTTATTTTCCTTTTATAATTTCGTATTTTATTATAAGATATCTTCTACTTTTTTACCTCTTTTTTTAGCTACTTGTTCAGCTGTTTGCATAGCTTTTAATCCTTCGATTGTAGCATAAACAACGTTTCTTGGATTGTTTGTTCCAATAACTTTTGTTCTTATGTTTTTATATCCTGCAAGCTCTAATACTGGTCTAACGCTACCTCCTGCTATTAATCCAGTACCAACAGCAGCTGGTTTTAATAAAACTTTTGCACTACCGAATTTTCCAACAAATTCATGTGGAACTGTTGTATCAACGATTGGTACTTCAACTAAGTTTTTCTTAGCTTCTTGCATAGCTTTTCTTATTGCGTCTGGAACTTCGGCAGCTTTACCGTTTCCAACACCAATGTGTCCGTTTTCATCACCAACAACAACAACAGCACTAAATCTAAAAGTTCTACCACCTTTAACAACTTTTGCAACTCTGTTTATGGCAACAACTTTTTCTTTTAATTCGCTTTTTTCTTCCATTGGTTTTATTTCCTCCTCTTTTTATTCTAGAATTTTAATCCGCCTTCTCTAGCAGCTTCTGCTAATTCTTTTACTACACCGTGATAAATGTATCCACCACGATCAAAAACTACTGTATCAATATTTTTTTCTAATGCTTTTTTAGCTATCATTGCTCCAACTTCTTTAGCAGCTTCTTTATTAGCATGTTTTGTTTTTATATCTTTATCTAATGTTGAACAACTAACTAATGTGTTTCCTGCAACATCATCTATAATTTGTACATATAAGTTTGTGTTACTTCTATATACACATAGTCTTGGTCTTTCGCTTGTTCCAGATACTTTTGTTCTAACTCTTAAATGTCTTCTTGTTCTTTCCATTTTTCTATCTGTTTTCTTAACCATTTTTTACTCCCTTCCAAATTTTGATTAAATTGGTTATATTGTACAATTTTTGTTCTTTATTACAAGGCAAGGCAATACGTTTGCATACCAAGATTTGTAATAAATGTTAAAAATGTGCAAGATGAGTAATTTAATCGAAATCTTATTTTATTTACCTGTTTTACCTTCTTTACGACGAATAACTTCATCAGCATATTTGATACCTTTACCTCTATATACTTCTGGTGGTCTCTTAGATCTTACAACAGCTGCTGTTTGACCTACTAATTCTTTATCAATACCTCTAACAATAATAGTATTTGCATTTGGTACATCAAAAGTGATTCCTTCTGGTGCTTCAAATATTACTGGATGTGAATATCCTAATGTCATATTTAAATCATTTCCTTGTTTAGCTACTCTGTAACCAACACCATTGATTTGTAATTCCTTAGTGTATTCATCTTTAACACCAATTATCATGTTATTGATTAAAGTTCTTGTTAAACCATGTAAACTTCTGTTAGCTGGTTCATCATTTTTTCTTGTTACTTTAATTACATTATCATTCATTTCTAATGAAATGTTTCTATGTATTTCTCTTTCTAATGTTCCTTTTGGTCCTTTTACAGTAATTTTTTGTCCGTCTATTTTTACTTCTACACCATCAGGTACTGTTATAGGTTTATTTCCTATTCTTGACATTTTTTTCTCCTCCTTATTTTGAATTATGTCATATAGCTTTCGCCTTTTTTAGTGGATATTACCAAACATATGCTAATACTTCTCCACCTACTCCTAATTGTCTTGCTTCTTTATCTGTTTTTAAACCTTGTGATGTAGAGATTATAGCTATACCTAAACCATTTAATACTTTAGGTAATTCTTCTTTTGAAGCATAAACTCTTAATCCTGGTTTACTGATTCTTCTTAAACCATCAATTACTCTATTTCCTTTTTCGTCATATTTAAGAGTAACTCTGATGATTCCTTGATTTTCATCTTTTATTTCCTCGTAAGCTTTAATATATCCTTCTTTGAATAATATTTCAGCTATTCCTGTTTTCATTTTTGATGCAGGTATATCTACTGTTTTATGTTTTGATGTATTTGCATTTCTGATTCTTGTTAACATATCTGCGATTGGATCTGTAGTATTCAACTCTATTTCCTCCTTTTCCTTTTAATATTTTTTGTATATCTCTTTTTTACCAACTAGCTTTCTTAACACCAGGAATTTCACCTTTATGTGCTAATTCTCTAAAGCATACACGGCAAATACCATATTTCCTGATATAAGCATGTGGTCTACCACATAATTTACATCTATTGTATTCTCTAGTACTAAATTTTTGTGGTCTAGCTTGTTTAACTTTCATTGATTTTTTAGCCATAGTTTTTTATTTTCCTCCTTTTGACTAGTTTTTAAAAGGCATTCCCATTAATCTTAATAATTCTTTTGCTTCTTCGTCTGAATTAGCTGTTGTTACAAATATGATATCCATACCTCTTAATTTGTCTACTTTATCATATTCGATTTCTGGGAATATTAATTGTTCTTTTATACCCATTGAGTAGTTTCCTCTTCCATCAAATGAATTTCCTGAAACTCCTCTAAAATCTCTAACTCTTGGAAGTGCTACATTGAATAATTTGTAAGCAAAATCATACATTTTGTCTGATCTTAATGTTACTTTACATCCTATGTTTGCACCTTCTCTTAATTTGAATGCTGCGATTGATTTTCTAGCTTTTGTTATTACTGGTTTTTGACCTGTAATAATGCTTAAATCATTAATTGCATTTTCTAATGATTTAGGATTTTCTTTTGTGTCACCTAAACCTATGTTTATAACTATTTTATCAAGTTTTGGAACTTGCATAACTGATTTATAATTAAATTTTTTCATTAATGCTGGAACTACTTCTTTTTCATATTGTTCTCTTAATTTTTCCATTATGAATTAGTCCTCCCTTCTCTATTATTTTAATTTTGCACCGCATTTTTTACAAACACGAACTTTTACGCCTTTTTCTTCGCTATATCCAACTTTTGTAGCTTTTCCGCATTTTGGGCATACTACATTTGCTTTTGAGCTTGGTATAGCAACTTCAACTGATATTATTCCGCCTTCTTCTCCTTGTTTTCTTGGTTTAACATGTTTTTTTCTAATGTTAGCACCTTTAACAACGATTTTGTCAGCTTTTGGTATTACTTCTAGTACTTCTCCTGTTGTTCCTTTATCATTTCCTGATAAGATTTGAACAGTATCTCCTTTTTTTATTCTCATTAGAGATTGCCTCCCTTCTTCTTTACTCTTTTTACTATTTAGTTAACATCTTAAAGAACTTCTGGAGCTAAAGATAATATTTTCATATAATCTTTTTCTCTTAATTCTCTTGCAACTGGTCCGAATATACGTGTTCCTTTTGGTGTTCCGTCTTCTTTTATAATTACAGCTGCGTTTTCATCAAATTTTATATATGATCCGTCTTGTCTTCTTAATCCTTTTTTAGATCTAACGATAACTGCTTTTACAACATCACCTTTTTTTACAACGCCACCTGGTGTTGCTGTTTTAACTGAAGCAACTATAACATCACCAATGTTTGATGTTTTTCTGTATGAACCACCTAAACATCTAATACACATAATTTCTTTTGCACCTGTGTTGTCAGCTACTTTTAAAATTGTTTGTTGTTGTATCATTTTGGTTATTCTCCCTTCATTTATTTTACTATTGCTTTTTCAACTATTCTAACTACTCTCCATCTTTTATCTTTAGAAAGTGGTCTTGTTTCCATAACTTCAACTTTGTCACCTTCATGGCATTCATTGTTTTCGTCATGAGCTTTTAATTTATATGTTCTTTTTACTGTTTTTCCATATACATCATGTCTAACATTTGTTTCAACAGCTACAACAACTGTTTTATCCATTTTGTCAGATACGACAGTTCCTGTCATTGTTTTACGAAGATTTCTTTCTTCCATGTATGAATCCATCCTTTCTCTCGCTTCGTTCGTTCATCATAAAACTAAATTTTTAAATCTAATTTTACAAGTCTCTCGCTCAGCTCGTTCATCGTCATTCAAAAATTTCTTCAAAATTTTTGCCTGCCAAATCTAAGCTTTGGCTTCTGCTATTTTTCTTTCTGTTAATACAGTATTTATTTTAGCTATGTCTTTTTTTACTTCTTTAATCTTCATTGGATTGTCTAATCCGTTTGTAGCTAAACTAAATTTTAATTTAAATAATTCTGTTTTTAGTTCACCTAATTCTTTTTCTAAATCTGGTGAAGACATTTCTCTTATTTTACTAATCTTCATCATTTCCACCTACCTTTTCAGATTCTCTAGCAACGAATTTTGTTTTATTAGGTAGTTTATTCATTGCAAGTCTTAAGGCTTCTCTAGCTGTTTCTTCTGGTACACCAGCAATTTCAAACATTACTCTTCCTGGTTTTACAACAGCTACCCAATATTCTGGAGCACCTTTACCTTTACCCATACGAGTACCGATTGGTTTAGATGTTATTGGTTTGTCTGGGAATATTTTAATCCAAACTTTTCCACCTCTTTTTATATAACGAGTCATAGCAATTCTGGCTGCTTCGATTTGATTACTTGTAATTAAACCTGCTGTTACAGCTTGTATTCCATATTCTCCGTCTGTAACTCTATTTCCTCTTGTTGCTTTTCCTCTCATTCTACCTTTTTGTACTTTTCTATGTTTTGTTCTTTTTGGCATTAATGGCATTATTGGTCTCCTCCTTCCATTTTTTTAGTAGGAAGAACTTCTCCTTTATATATCCAAAC
>FR901949.1 GCA_000438255.1 Clostridium sp. CAG:389 | reverse complement strand
CAAAAACATATAGGCAGCAATACTATAAAAAAGATTCTTACTAAACTGTAACTGTTATTATTCTTTTTCTAAAATTTCTTTTAATCTATCATTTTGCTTTGTTAAATATAAATATCCTATTAATGCTTCAAAAGCTGTTGAATACATATAATCTTGAACATTTGCATTTTTAGGCAAATGATGATTTTCGGCATTTCTTCCTCTTCTTACAACCTCTTGTTCTTTTTCTGTTAGTTCATCATATATCTTTTTTAGAGTCTCTGCTTGTGCTTGGGCTTTTACATGTTTTATTGCCTCAATATGTAATGCATGTGGTTTCAATTTTGTTTCATTTACTAATTTGGTCCTTATATATAATTCATAGACACAGTCCCCAACATATGCCCATGTTAATGGTGGCATCATGTTTACTTCTTGTTCATCTTTTTTTAACTCAATAAAATCGTTCAATATTTTTTCCCTTCTTTTACCTTATTATAACTATATTATCTTTTCGAAATATCCTTCTTTTAAGAAACATTCCCAAAAGGACATTCAATTGTTATTTTTCCTAATTTTCCATTTTTAAATTCATCTAATATTAATCTTGACGTCTTTTCTTCATCTATTCTGCTACCAGCCATTATGCAACCTCTTTTTTTGCCTATTTCTAGCATAATTTCATATATATTATTATTTTCTGGTTGATCTTGTCCTAAAATTCTTTCTATATCTTCGTTTTCAATTTTATATCTTTCACATAATTTTGTTCTATAATTTTCTAATAAAAATTTTGTTAATTGATATGCTATTTCTACTTTGTCTAATATTTCTTCTTTTATTGAACCTGTGAAGCATAAGTGTAGTGCTACTTCTTCACTTTCAAATTTAGGCCATAAAACTCCTGGTGTGTCTAATAATTCTATTTTTTCATTTATTCTAATCCATTGTTTTTGTTTTGTAACTCCTGGTTTGTTTCCTACTCCTGCTGTTGTTCTTTTTGATATTCTGTTTATAAATGATGATTTTCCAACATTTGGTATTCCTAATATCATTGCCCTTATTTTTCTTCCTGTTCTTCCTTTTTCAGCATGAGCATCTAAGTCTACTTGCATTATTTTTTCTATTTGTCTAACACATTCATCTATTCCTCTTCCTGTGTTTGAGTCTACTAATACTGCTGGTATACCTTTCTTTTTAAAGTATTCTATCCATAATTTATTTTGTTTGTCATCTGATAAATCACATTTATTTAATACTATTATTTTCTTTTTATTTTTTGTTATTTCTGCTATGTTTGGATTTTGACTTGATACTGGTATTCTTGCATCTAATAGTTCTATTACTATGTCTACTATTTTTAGGTCTTGTATTATTTGTTTTTTTGTTTTTGCCATATGTCCTGGATACCAGTTGATTGACATTTTAGAAAACCCTTCTTTATTATTATCTTTGTTAGTCATTTTATCACTTCCTTTATTTAAATAATTCAATATATCCAAGTTTTAAGAAATGTTTTATTTCATCATAACATCCAACTTCTTTACTTGGCATCTTGTAGATATATATTTTATGATTATTATCTTCTTGTATTTTCTTTACAACTAAATTACTTAATTCTGCAAATGATTCATATCCTATATAGCCTTCTATTCCATTTTTATCTAAATTAAATAAAATTAAATCATCTGTTTTACTTAAACTTTCATAAAACCTTTCATATGCTTGTTTATATTCATCTTCAATATTTACATTTATATTTTTAGGATAATCCATTACATTATAATCATTATTTTCTAACTCTTTTTTCATTTCTAATACTTCTTTGTAAAATTTCGCAGAGCCTGCAATTACTATTTTTCTCATTTTAACTCCTTATTCATTTTTTATTTTAATTAGTTTTGTTTTTATAAAAATATGTAATATGTTTTATAAAAAGAAGTCTGTATTTTTAATACTTTTAGCTAGTTTTCCATAAATCCGTCTCACCCAGTTAATATTCGTTGATGGCAAACTTTTTGTATCTTCGTTCATTTTTTTATTTTTTCTCATTTCTCTTTTTTGGTACATATCCATTATTTATCACTTCCATTCTCTATCATTCTTGTTTCATTTAAAAAATTATCAAAGTCTGATTTATATAATTTATCTTGTTTAACTTTAAATTTATCATATTCCTTATAAGCTAATTCTTTTGCAACACTAGCCGATATTTTCCCCGCATTACATAATATTTCTTTATCATTAAATTGCAAAAATGCATTCAATTTTTCTCCCCAATCTTTCATAGTCATAGCATTATGATTTTCTGCTTGTAATTCTGCATAATCTAAATACATTGTTACTATTCTATTCTCAAGGTTATATATCGCAGTTTCATTTAATTTTTCTAATCTATCTTTTTGACCAATATTATTTTCTATCATACTGGCATTTAATACCTCTAAATTAGATAA
>FR901948.1 GCA_000438255.1 Clostridium sp. CAG:389 | reverse complement strand
AAAACATTATAATAAATCCATAGAGTTTTCATATCATTTGATTTTTTTAATATATTAGGTTCAAACATTACACCTGTATTAAACCTTATATATATATTATTATTTTTTAGTACTATTTCAAATTTGATTTTATAAGTATTATAAAAATATAATAATTCTTCCATAATATCATGAGTTAATATTTCCATTGCTAAGATTTTAGAATTGCAATATACATCAAAATACTTTTCAAAATCTGTACTATCCATTTTAACTCGATTATAGTTATTATTAAAACCATATTCATGTGTTTGAATTCTTATTTCGTCTGTTAAGTAACTATTTAATTTAGTTGCAGAGAATATTCCTTCATAAACCATATTTAAAAATTCACCTTTATTATTAACATTTTCTAAGGCAATATTACACATTTGAATACTAGTACCATTTTCATTGTATCCATCGATATAATCATCAGTTACAAATTTATTAAATTTATTATCATCAAATTTAGCATCTAGGTAATAACTAAGTAAATTTTTTCCAGCATATTGATGATAATTCAGATTATGATTTATATACTTTACAAAATTTCTAATAATTTTATCTTTATAATTTTTTATATATATGTCATTATATTTTTTATATTTATAATTATAGTATATAAGTAAAGGAATAAATGGTATGGCTAGTATTACAGCACCTTTTTTTGTATGTATTTTTAAGTTTGCTTTTAAAACTAAAAATAATAAAAATCCTATTATAAATAAAATTAAACAAATTATAATAGATTTAATTAGTTTTTTTCTAGTTACTTCAAGTTCATTTGCATATCTTGTCTCAATATAATGATAAATATCTTTAAAATTATCGCTTATTGATACTTTACTAATTTTTTTATATTTGTGTTTTTTATGAGGTTTTGCAACTCCAAATGATGTTATCATATTTTCTGTAACAAACAAGACTAGTCCGAACACAACAATTCCTAAAATTACAAATGGCCAAATACCTTTTGAAGTTGCAATTAAAGAAGTTGCAATTAAATATGAAATGCCAAATACTCCGTATAAGTAACAAAAATGATATTACAATCCATTTTATAATACTTTTTAAAATATCCATCTATTGTTCCTCCATTTCAAAAAATGCTTCTTTTTTAAATTGTAAAATTTTAGCTACTATGTTATTTGGAAAAATACTGATAGTTCTGTTATATTTTTCTACATCATTATTATAAATTCTTCTAGCAGCTTGTATTTGATTTTCCATTTTAGTTAGATTTTTTTGTAAAGCGCTAAACTGTTCATTTGCTTTTAATTCAGGATAATTTTCTAATATTAATATTGTTTTATTAATTTCCGTATCTAGGATTCCACCTTTTATTAATTCCTTATCATTAAAATAATCAATCCTTAATTTTGTTATTTTTTCAAATAAATTTTTCTCATAGATTGTATAGGTTTTTACACATTCCACTAAGTTTGGTATTAAATCAAATCGTTGGGATAAATATACATCAATTAATGATTTTGAATGTTGTATTGAAAGTATTTGTTTAATAATTACATTATATAATACTAATATATAAATTACTAATGTCAATATACATGTTACTACTATTATCAATTTTATAAACCACCTTTCTTTTTTTATTATATTAATTATATCATATAAATTTTATTTTTGGTTATTTTTTTTAAAAATACACTGAAATGTACGCACCATGCATAGTATCTGCTTTTAATAGAGTATTAGAAAGCTTGTCTTTCTAAATGTTTACAGGAAATGTTCTTCTTTACTTATCCTGCCTTAAAAAAATAAAGCGAAATAATATTGACATTTTAGAACAAATGTTTCATAATATAAATGATTTAGAAATTGAAAATTATAAAAATTCGAATAATAAATACACAAAAGCGAGATTATATGATAAAATATAAAAAAGAAAATAAATTTATATGTTTGAAGAATTAAATAGATTAATAAATTTTATATAAAAAGAATATATAGAGTTTAATGAAAAATGGAAACAAAGTGATTATTACTATAAATTTAATCTAAAAAATAATTTGGTATGTGATTTGTTAAACAATGAAATGATGTTAGAAACTATTTTTAACTATTGAGAATTTATAAATGAAAATAACATACAATTATTAATGGATTTTAAACAGTTTAATAGTGAAATTTCTAAAGTCAATATTAGAACAAAGACAAAAAACTCTATAGAATTTAAAATAAAAAATTATAATGATAATCATGAAAAGGGCAAAATACCTATTGAAAAATGTCTTAATGATTTGTTTGGAATAAGAATTATTTGTTCTCAAAAAACTTAATTATGATGAAATAGTAAATTTTATAAAAGAAAAAAATAAAAAACTAAAATGCATAGATTCATCTAAAAAAGACTATAAAGCAACACATATATATTTTAAACAGGATAATTTTAATTTTCAATGGGAATTACAAATATGGAATAAGGAAGATGAAACAAACAATATAAACTCACATGAAAAGTATAAACAAGACTATGTTAAGTGGGAAAAAGAGAATAAAGGAGGCGAAACTATATGGTAACACATTTTATTTTTATGAGCAGTTCATATTCATTAGGAACAAGAATTGCTTTAGACTATATAGTAACAGATAAAAATGTGCAAGAAGAATTAAAACAACATTTAGATAAAATTATTAAAGAATGTGGAAAAGATGTATCAATTTCAACTCATATGATACAAGCAGATGATGATACTTGGAAATCTGTTTGCGAAGCAGATCACTTTTTTAAAGATGTTAAAGTTATTAGCAGTATAGATAAATTCATACAGTTAATTCAAAAAGATAGAAAATTAGAAGGAATTGATGTTGCAAAATATATTTTATCAAAAATTAAATGCACTCAATTAAAATTACAAAAATTAGTTTATTTATGTTTTGCCGATTATTTATGTGATACAGGAAAAGAACTATTTACAGATAAAATTTATGCTTTTAAATATGGACCAGTAGTAGATACAGTATATAAAAGATATAAAGAATATGGATACAAACCAATAGAACAAGAAACAGAAGATATAGATAGTAAAAATATTTTTGAAATGCCAGCAAAAAGTAGAATAATATTTGCGGAAGATGGAACAGAAAAAATATTAAGTATAGATAAAACATTAAAAAAATATGGAGGTTTATCTGCTTCTGAACTAGTTGATTTAACACATAGTCAAGATGCTCCTTGGCATAAATGTTTTAAAGGAATCGAAAATTCTTATTCAAGTATGGAATTGGATATAATAAAACAATATCATAAGTTTGAAGAAATAACTTAAAATTTTTTATCTAAGAAAGCTATTATCAATAAATTAAATTGATAATAGCTTTCTTGCTAGATTTTTTACATTATTTGTGGTAATATATATTAGTAAATATATATTGTGTTTCAACGCCAATAAGTTAAAAGGAGGAAGTATTATGTTAGAATACATTTTAAAGATATTAAGAGAGGCACCTCATACTTTCTTGCATAACATATTATATGATAGGCTGAATGATAGAAATTTTCGGCAAAATATAACGTATAATCATAATTCAGATAAGTTTGAAATTCCATATTCAGAAGTAGATTCACAGATAAAATGGTTATTAAAACAACATGGATTTGGAACTACTGAAAAGGCACTTGAAGATACTAATATCTATATTGAAATATGGCCAGATACAATATCTTTTTGGCTAAAATAATTTAAAAATCCCTGTTGGCGTTGCAGGGATTTTCTTTACTATATATATTAATTGTATAAGATTCTTAATTTTTTATAATCTAAAATAAACATCATAGTCATTCCCATGTGCATGGGATTTGGCTGTAATGCTTGTGGTGTAACTGGGTGTAGAATAATAGATTCACCAAGAGAAAGAATAATTGCAATATTAACAAATAATTTTGTACCATGTAATGGAAGATTTCCATTTTTAATAACAATAGCGACAATATTTATAGCAGGAGCATTTGCAGGTGGAAACGGATTTTTAGCATCGATATTATCAACATTTGCTGTAATAGTTGTGATAATATTTGGAATATTTTTAACACTTGTAATATCAAAAATATTATCAAAAACAATATTAAAAGGAATGCCATCTTCAATGGTTTTGGAATTGCCACCATATAGAAAACCACAATTTGGAAAAATATTAGTACGTTCAATATTTGACAGAACATTATTTGTTTTAGGTAGAGCAATATCAGTTGCAGCTCCGGCAGGTCTTGTGATATGGCTTATGGCAAATGTTGGAATTAATGGTGAAAGTTTGCTTTCAATAATTGCTAATTTTTTAAATCCCTTTGCTAAACTTATGGGATTAGATGGATATATTTTAACTGCCTTTATTTTAGGAATTCCAGCAAATGAAATAGTTTTACCAATAATTTTAATGTGCTATTTGAAGGGTGGAACATTGGTAAATATTGAGGATACAATACAAATTGGTCAAATTTTAATTCAAAATGGATGGACTATGCTTACTGCTATGAATGTTATGCTTTTTACAATTTTACATTTTCCTTGTGCTACAACTTTGCTTACTGTTAAAAAGGAAACTGGTAGTTGGAAGTGGACATTGATTTCATTTGCAATTCCAACAATTTGTGGTGTTGTTTTATGTATGTTTACTACATTATTTTATAATGTGATTTCTATTATCTAGTAACTTATATAATTAAAAGTACAATAAAAATTGGTTCAGAACATATTTGTCGATTTATGTCGAACGATTTTTCTTGATTTTTTGTTTAAACCATGTTAATATAATGTCATGCAATTTATTTGACAATTGCATGACTAATTTTTTGAATTCAAATCAAATTAAATTATAAAAATGAAAAACAAAATTATTTTATCAAAATTCTAATTTTTTAAATTTAAATCTAAAAATTTTCCCCAACATTACATATATTTAATACTAATTTTTTATAGTCTACTATTGTCAAAAAATTACATAAAATAATAAATATTTACTAAAATAATAAATATTTACTAAACGGTATTGCAATCTGCCAAAAAATTTAGTATAATTAAGGAGGAAAAATTATGGAAAATGAAACACAGCAAACAAAGGAAAAAAAATATAATTTAAAAAATGATGTTATATTTCAAACATTTTTTGCAAGAAAAGGAAACGAAGAATTTTTAATAGACTTCCTAAATGCATTATTAAATAAAAATATACAAAAAATAGAAATTAGAGAAGAGGTAAATTTAGAAAGACTAACAAGAGAGGAAAAAGGAGGAAGACTAGATTTACAAGCAAAACTAGAAGATGGAACAATAGTCTCAATAGAAATGCAGATAAGAGATGAAGGCAATTTTAAAGAAAGAACAACATTATATGCTGGGAAAGTAGAAGCAAGAGAAACAAAAAAAGGAACAGATTACGAGGATATTAGTCAAATAATAATGATAAATATATTAGGTTTTAATTTGCTTGATGTAGATGATTATATATCAGAGACAGCAATAGTATTAGATAAACATAGAAACTATGAAGTATTAGATGGAATAAAATGGTATTTCATTGAATTGCCAAAATTCAGAAAGACAAATCCTAATATGAATGAAAAAATAAACCAGTGGCTCGCATTTATAGATGATAATAATAAGGAGTTGGTAGATATGGCTGAAAATAAAAATGAAACTTTAAAAAAAGCAAGAATAGAGATGAATCACTTAGCAGGAGATGCTGAAATAAGAAGACTTGCAGAATTAAGAGAAAAATGGGAAATGGATAGAATAAGTGCTATTAATTATGCCACAAAAATTGGAAAAGAAGAAGGAATAGAAGAAGGTAAAAAGAAAGAAAAGTTTGAAATTGCAATAGAAATGTTGAAAGAAAAAATGCCAATAGAAACAATTGCAAAACTAACAAAATTATCAAAAGAGGAAATAGAAAAAATAGAATTAAATTAGATATGGAGGCGAAAATATATCAATATACTAATGTAGTGAAAAAAGAAAAAAATTCAATTTATGCATAAAACATCTTCAACTAATCATAATATATTAAACAATTATCAAGAATATTTTATAAATCAAAATATTTATAATCAAAAAAGAGATAGTTTTATTAATCTTACAAAAGTCTATAAAAATCCATTTATAAATTTAAAAGAAAAATATATAACTTTAAAAATTCGAGACATAAAAAATATTCAAAAAAGAATTAAGATTCAAATAAATTGCAAATATCGAATAAAAGATGCATTTAATAGAAATATTAAAATGAAAATTATAAATATAGCTAATACAAAGGAAAAAGAATTTATAATAAATAAAAAGAATGAAATTAAATATAATTTGAAAAAACAAAGAAAGATAGAAAGAGAAATCAATTTAAATAAAAAGAAAAAAGAAAGCTTGAAAAAAAATAAAAAATAATGTATTATATTACCAGAAATAGAGGTGTAAAATGAAATCAAACTATTTTAAATATATATTCATTATATTTGCAATAGCAATAATGATATTTGCGATTGTAAAAATAAAAAAAGACGAGCAAAAAAAAGATGATATAAAATATGAAATAAGTCAAGAAGAAACACCAGAAGTAACGGAATTAAAACTAGGAGTAGCATCATTTGACAGTATAAACCCAATATTAAGTAAAAATAAAAATATACAAGATGTATCGAAAATAATATTTGAACCATTAATGACATTAACAAAAGAGTATAAACTAGAAACATGTCTGGCAAAAGAATGGGCAAAACAAAATGAAACAACATATTTAATAAAATTAAGAGATGATAAAAAGTGGTCAGATGGACAAAAATTTACAGCAGATGATGTAAAATTTACAATAGATAGATTAAAAGATTCAGATACAATATATTCTTCTAATGTGAAAAATGTAATAACAGTAGAAGTTATTGATTCTACAACAGTTAGAATTACATTAGATCAAGAAGTTCCATTTTTTGAATATAATTTAACATTTCCAATATTGTCAAGTAAATTTTATAGTGATAAAGTTTTTAGCCCAGATATAGTGCCAGTAGGAACTGGAATGTATAAAGTAAGTGAGGTTCAGGATTCAACATTAATTTTATCAAAAAATGAATATAATCAAGATTACGATAAATTAAAGCTAGATAAAATAATAATATCAACATATTCAAGTGTAGGGGAACTATATAACTCATTTAAAACAGGAGCAATAGATTTAATAAGCACGCAAAATAGTAATTTAAAAGAATATATAGGAACAATCGGATATCAAGCAAAAGAAATGAAGGGCAGAGAGCATGATTTTATAGCATTTAATACACAAGGAGAAATATTATCACAATTAAATGTAAGAAAAGCAATTTGCTATTCAATAGATAAATCGAATATTGTATCAAGTGTATATGGAGATAATTATTATACATCAAGTTTTCCATTAGATTATGGAACATGGATATATCAAGAGCAAGATGCTAGCGCAGGATATAATCTAGAACAAGCAAAACAAATATTAGTAAATGAACGGGTGGAGTTATAAATACAAGTATTGGCAAAAAATAGTGAATTACAGAACACAAAGAATATCTTTAAATTTTGTTGTAAAATCAACTGATGAAAATAAAGTACTAGTAGCAAAAAATATAAAAACACAATTAGAAAATCAAGGATTTAGAATAAATTTGATCAAAGCAAATGATAGTCAATATCAGAGCTATTTAACAAATAAAAATTATGATATGATTTTATGTAGTATGAATTTATCAATAAGTCCAGATTTATCAACATTTTTTGGAGATAATAATTTAGCAAATTATTCAAATGAAGAAGTTACAAATATCATGAATGAAGTTAAAAATATAAATGATGAAGAAAAGTTAAAACAAGACTATAAAAGATTAGGTGAAATATATAAAAATGAAATGCCATATTTAAGTTTGTACAATAATAAATATACAGTTGCATATAGTACTGAATTAGCTGGAACACTAGAACCAAACTGGTTTTATCAATTTTACAATATAAAAGATTGGCATAAATAAAAAAATTTAAAAAAGATATTGACAAAACAATTGTTTAGTGATATAAAGAATATATCAAACAGAAGTTCAATATTAAGGAGGAAAGAACAATGGCAGAAAATACAGAAAAGAAAAAAGCTCTAGAAGCAGCAATGAGCCAAATTGAAAAACAATTCGGAAAAGGTTCAGTAATGAAACTTGGAGAATTTAAAGCAATGGAAATAGAAGCAATTCCAACAGGAGCATTAAGCCTAGACATGGCATTAGGTATAGGTGGAGTTCCAAGAGGAAGAATTATAGAAGTATTTGGACCTGAATCATCAGGTAAAACAACACTTGCATTACATGTTGTAGCAGAAGCACAAAAAATGGGTGGAGAAGCAGCATTTATAGATGCAGAACATGCATTAGACCCAGTATATGCAAAAAAATTAGGTGTAGATATAGATAATTTAATAGTATCTCAACCAGATACAGGAGAACAAGCATTAGAAATAACTGAAAGTTTAATAAGAAGTGGAGCATTAGATGTAATAGTAGTAGACTCTGTTGCAGCATTAGTTCCAAAAGCAGAAATTGATGGAGATATGGGAGATTCTCATTAGATGGAGATATGGGAGATTCACATATAGGTTTACAAGCAAGATTAATGTCACAAGCATTAAGAAAGCTAGCAGGTGCAATAAATAAATCAAAATCTGTTATAGTATTTATAAATCGAACATGCATTAGACCCAGTATATGCAAAAAAATTAGGTGTAGATATAGATAATTTAATAGTATCTCAACCAGATACAGGAGAACAAGCATTAGAAATAACTGAAAGTTTAATAAGAAGTGGAGCATTAGATGTAATAGTAGTAGACTCTGTTGCAGCATTAGTTCCAAAAGCAGAAATTGATGGAGATATGGGAGATTCTCATATGGGTCTTCAAGCAAGATTAATGTCACAAGCATTAAGAAAATTAGCAGGTGCAATAAATAAAACAAAAACAGTATTAATATTTATCAACCAATTAAGAGAAAAAATAGGAGTAATGTTTGGAAATCCAGAAACAACAACAGGTGGTAGAGCATTAAAATTTTATGCATCAGTAAGACTTGATATAAGAAAAATAGAAAATATCAAACAAGATGGAGAAGTTAAAGGAAATAGAGTTAGAGTAAAAGTTATTAAAAATAAAGTCGCTCCACCATTTAGAGAAGCTGAGTTTGATATAGTCTATGGAGAAGGAATTTCAAAAGCTGGAAATATTCTAGATATGGCAGTAAACATGGATATTATAGAAAAGAGTGGTTCATGGTTTAGCTATAACGGAGATAGAATTGGACAAGGTAGAGAAAATGTTAAGAAATTCTTAAAAGAAAATCCTGACATATTAGATGATGTAGAGAAAAAGGTTAGAGCTAATTTTGAAAAGGCTTTTCAAGATAGTTTAGGTGAGGAATTACCAGAAGTTGATGAAAATGGAGAATTTGAAGACGAAGAGTAAATCTTAAAATTAAATATCAGATATTAAACATAACAAAAATCCCCTGCATGATAATCAGGGGATTTATTAATAGTTACTGGATAATAGGTTTTTGTGTGGAATTGAAAGTTTTTGTGCCTCTAAGGGGTATATATTATTTATAAGTATGTACGTTTGAT
>FR901947.1 GCA_000438255.1 Clostridium sp. CAG:389 | reverse complement strand
ATAGCTCCTGGCCAATTCATATCTTCAATCCATAATAATATATTTGTTAAATATGGTAATAATTCTTTATCTGTTCTATCTGCTAAAATTTTCGCACAATTTTCCCAAACATTTTTATTACATCCTGGATGCACTGGTAATATAAAAGCATTTATAGATTTTATATTTTTTGCAAGTTCTATTCCTTTTTCTTGTATTTCTATACTATTATTACAATCTATCATATCCATAATTTTATCAATATCAAATAACATTTTTTCATACACTCAATTATATAGAAATATTAATATATAACTGATTAACCCCTTCTTTATATTTTTAGTAAATATATTGATAGCCTTCATAAGATTCTATTCTTTTCCTTAAATCTTCCAATATATTTATTCTTTCGTCCTTTATTTCTTGTATCTCATTTTGTTCATTTACCATTTTTTCTAGTTCTTCTATTCGATTATATGCCTCCGCTTTCATGTCTTTTACTTTCATTCCTACTGGATTTTTTACAAATCCACCAATCATCAATGAGTCCACTAATGATACATATAATAAAGCATTATCTTTTACAATTGCATTTTCTGGTGGTATTATATTTAACTTTTCTTTATAATATTTTACCTTCATTAAAAATCTAATATATGAATCAGACATATTTTTTGGATCTATGTCCTTATAAATAGGTTTCTTATTTGTTCCTAAATCCATCATTCTAATTATTAAATATTCTATATCTTTAAAAGATGTCAACCATACACTTATTTCTTCTTTTTCTATATATTCATCATTTGGGGTTTTAATATTTTTAAAATTACCTAGATATATCAGTTGAGTAGGCATTTTTCTAGGAATTTGATATAATTGAGTTCTATATTGATATTTTACATTTCCTTTGTTTGTCATTACTATATATTCTAATTTATCTATTTCTTCCTCATTTTTAGGTATTTCTTTATTTGATGTTATCTGAACATATATAATGGCTGATTGATATCTTGTATTGTTATAATACATACAATCTTGTACTTTTCTTAATATAAAATATTGTCCTTCAAATTTTGAATCCTGTATTTTATATGCATATGTATCTCCTATTTTCCATTCAAAAATATTATTCTTCGATATCTTTTTTGTACTTTTATTTTTAGTTTCAGCATTTTTTTCGCATTCTTGATATGAATCTAACTTTTTTTTCAATTTTTCTATTTCTTTTTTTCTTATTATATAATCCTCTTCACTAGCTTCATTCTTCCATCTTTCTAAATTTTCGCCTAATTCTATTTCTTTTAATGCTTTTTCTTTTACAAATTTTGTTAAATTTTTATTTTTATATAGTATATCTGCTAATACCATCCAAAATACTGATTTCTCATCTGAATCTTCTATTTCTTCTTTATATATTTGATATATATCTTCTATTGCTTCTTTATTATTTCTTCCTTTTTCTAATAATTCTTCATATTCATTTTTTATATCTTCTGCCAAATCATCTTCATATAATTTTGGTCCCCATGTTCCCATATTCTCTCCTTTTCAACTTATGTTCCATCAAACATATTTAGTAGTTTTATCTTAATAACTAGTCTGGATTTTCGTTGTTTAATTTATTATTTTCTTTATACCATATTTATATATTAAAAGTCTAGATTTTTTCTAGACTTTTAAACAAATTGTACTTTTCTTTTATTCTTTTGCAATATATATTATAAAAAATTTTATTTTAATTTTGCATTATCATCCATCAGCTCTGATAAATTTTCTAACCAAATATGATTATCAGTTTCAGATGCTCTTTTTACACATTCTTTAATAGCAAATGAAAGCATTTTCATATCATGAAATTTTTTCAATCTATCATCAATTATTATAGCTCCTGGCCAATTCATATCTTCAATCCATAATAATATGTCTATCAAATATGGTTGTAATTCTTTATCCGTTCTATTAGCTAAAATTTTTGCACAATTTTCCCAAACATTTTTACTACACTCTAAATGTTCAGGGAGAATAAAAACATTTATACATTTTACATTTTTTGCAAGTTCTATTCCTTTTTCTTGTGTCTCCACACTATTATTACAATCCAACATATCCATTATTTCATCAATATTATACATCTTCTTTTTTCTCCTTTTGATGTTTTACTTTCCAATCTTTAATAGATACTATTCTTACATCTTCTATTTTTAAAAGTTCTTCTACTTTTTTTCTTGCTTTATCTATATTGATATTATGTTTAAAGCAATCCTTAATCGCTTCCATTGCTATTATAAAACTTTCATTTTCCATAAGTTCATTTAATGCTTCAATATAATATTCCTCTTTTTCGTATTCTTCATTTAATGCTTTTAATTTTTGTTCATATATATTATTATTTATATAATCATTTTCTAATATCGCATCCTGTATTTTTGTAATATAAAATGTATATCTTTCAATAAAGTCTTCTTTTTTATAATAATATCTTTTTAATTCACTTAAAGTGTTTATTGGAAGTTCTTTTTCTAGTTTTTCATTGTCTAATAATTCTGATAAAGTCATTAACCAAACTTCTCTATTTTCTCTATTACTTGCATCTAATATACTTATAGTTTCTTGAATAGCTAACGAAAGGGTTCTTACATCAGAAAAATTTTTCATTCTTTCAAGAATAATCATAGCTCCTGGCCAATTCATATCTTCAA
>FR901946.1 GCA_000438255.1 Clostridium sp. CAG:389 | reverse complement strand
TGGCACTTAAATTTCACCTCCTATTTTTTATTTTTACATTTTTTTGTGTTCTTTTCGTGTAATATTTTTGAAATATTTACACTTTAAAAATGTATTTTCTTACTACGGAATCACATATTTCATGTAATTTATCATAGCATTTTATATTTTATCATTTTTATGTCTATAAGTCAAGAAAAACTTGGAATTTTTTTCAATTCCAAGTTTTTAATTATTCTTAGTATAACTCAATTATTTTATTTTTGTTCCTCATGTTCTTCTTTGTTAATATTTTCTTCTTGTTCTTTTAATAATCTACCTTTTTGTGTCTTTATGCTTGATGCTATACTAGCTAATTCGGCAGTTGTAATTTTTTTATTATTAAGAGCACTTTTAGCATTATTTAATACATTAGCTAATTCCTCTTCGTTTTTACTATTAATAATTTCATCAGTAATTTTATGATATTCGTCTTTTACAGCATTTTCTTTTATTGATTTTTTAAATTTATTTTTTGGTTTTTCTGTTTTTTCTTCTTCTAATTTATCTTCTGGTCTTTCAATATCAAATTGTTTAAAAAATCTTTTTATAATTCCTGGTTTTTTATCTTTTGTTCCTTCACCTAATTTTTTTGTTTGAACTCGTTTTAACATTCTTTTTATAGGATCTGGTTCATATTCTTTTCCATCTTTGAATTCTGCTATTCCTTGTTCCTTATTTTCTTCTGCTAATTGTGCAATTTTATCTCTGTCTTTTCTATTCCAAGGCCAAAATGCTCCTTTTGATAAATCTCCCATATCATAAACAACTTTAAAATTCATATCTTCCATTGTTGCTTTACCATCGCTTATTTTTTGGATTGTTTCTTTTATTTCTCTTTCTGTAAGTATATTTTTGTTTCTTAATTCCATAATTCCTTCAAGTAAAATTGGATCCATATCTTTACTTATTTTTTCAATTTCTTCTTGGTTTAATCCAGGTAAAGTTTTTTCTAATTTACTCATAATTTTTTCTGGTTTTTGTCTAATTAATTTTTTAATTTTTCCAATACCTATATTATAATTATTTCTTAAAATTCTTGGTTTTCTAGATATAATTATTTCTGGTTTTACTGATATTCTTCCACTATTTTTTGATTCATTTGAATTCTCAATTTCATTTGAGTTTTCATTTGAATTTTCGTTTGAATTTTCATTTAAGTTTTGATTTGAGTTTTCATCTGCATTTGTAAATGAATTTTCTTCCTTATTTGTCTCTTCCATAATTTTTTTATCTAAATCTTTTATATCAAAATTTCCAGATACCTCTGTTCCTTCTTTTGATGAGTTTTCTTTTTCATTTGACTTTTCAGATTTTTTTGCTTCTTTTTGTGTATTTTCATTTTTAACAGATTTTTCTTCTTTTCCATATGTTTCTTTTAAAATATCATTAATTCCTTTTACAGAATTTTTATCTTTTTGTTCAAATTCTTCTAAATATTTTTGGCAACTCTCTTGTATTTTGCTTAATTCTGACATTTCTTTTCTAATATCATTATCTTTTATATCAAGTTTATTTCTTTCAATTAGAAGTTCTTCTTTTTCTTTTAAATATTTTTGTTTTTCTTCATCATTTTCTAATTCAGCTTTTTTTTCATTATTCATTGCTAATAATTTTTCTGAAATAGCCCAATATTGTTGTCTATTTTCTTTTATTTTTTGGCTTTTTTCAATTAATAGATTTGATATATTTTTGCTTTCTGCAATTAATTCTCTTCTAGCTTTTTCCGCTAATTCTAATTTATCCATATTATCTTTTTCTGTTTGTAAAACTTCTCTTCCGCTTGGTAAAATAACTTTGCTTTTCTTTAATTCATTTATTCTAACAACACTATTTTCTATGTCTTCTTTTTCTTTTTCAAATTTTTCTATTTTTTCTTGTTTTTCTTTTAACATAGCATCTAATTTTAATTTTGCATTTCTTACCAATATATCATTTTTTATTTTTTCATCTTGATTTTCTGATTTTTCTAAATAAGATTTACCTTGTGTTTCTAACTTTATAATAAAATCATTTTGTTTTAAGATATTTTCATCTAATTCCCTTGTATCTAATTTTTTTAAGTCTTTAACTCTGTATTTAGAATCAATTTTTTTAATATCTTGCCTATAATTTTTCATAATTTCTTCTACTTTATTATTTACCATAATTACCCCTTTCAGAATATCTATAATATTCCACCATATATTAAACCTACTTTAAATTATAACAAAAAGCAAAAAAAATAGCAATAGTTTTATGTAAATTATTGCCATTTTTAATAAATATTTAACATATTTGTAACATTCTTGTAACATTTAAATAGATTTTTTTAATTTTTCTAAACTTCTTTCCGCCAATTTTGCATATCTTTCCTTTTTATCTCTAATTTTTTTACCATCTAATTCTGGTAAAATGCCAAAATTAGCATTCATAGGTTGGAACTTATCATTCTCAGAAGAAATATATTTAGCTAAAGCACCAATAACTGTATACTTAGAAAAAATCTGTTTTTTTCCTCCGTCCCCAAAAACAGTTTATAGCATTTAAAGCTGCAACCATACCAGAAGAAATTGATTCAACATATCCTTCTACACCAGTTATCTGGCCTGCAAAAAAAACATTATTATTTGACTTCAAATTATATGTTTCATCAAGCAATTTAGTAGAATTTATATAAGTATTTCTATGCATAACACCATACTTAACAAACTCCGCATTTTCAAGTCCTGGAATCATACTAAACACTCTTTTTTGTTCTCCGAACTTCAAATTAGTTTGAAAACCAACCATATTATATATATTACCTTCCGAATTATCTTGGCGCAATTGCACTACGGCATATGGTCTTTTAGCATATCTAGGATCATCAAATCCAACTGGTTTTAATGGTCCAAAACGTAAAGTATCTATTCCTCTTTTTGCCATTATTTCTATCGGCATACATCCTTCAAAAATTTCTCTCTTTTCAAAATCGTGTAATGTAACTACTTCCGCTTCAACTAAGGCCTGCCAAAATGCTTCATATTCTTCTTTATTCATAGGTAAGTTGATATAACTTTTTTCTTGATTTTGTTGTTTTTCTTTCCACTCCTCAATAAATTCATTTTTTTTCTTTTCTTGTTCATATCTATTTCCATAAAAAGCAATATCAAAATTGATACTATCCTTTGAAATTATAGGAGCAGCAGCATCATAAAAATACAATTTATCTTCACCTGTTAATTTAGAAATTTGTTTTGCCATTTTTTCAGAAGTTAATGGTCCAGTAGCAATTATAACAATTCCATCATTTACATCTATTTCATCATAAGATTCCACATTTTCTACTTCTTTGTGGATAATTTCTATTAATGGATTCGCTTCAATTTCTTGTGTAACTCTTTGAGCAAATTTTTCTCTATCAACAGCTAATGCTTGTCCAGCTGGTACTTGTGTTTCATCTGCTATTCTAATTAGCAATGAATCTAGTCTTCTTAATTCTTCTTTCAACAAACCACATGCATTTGTTAATAGATTTGATTTAAAAGAATTACTACATACTATTTCTGCTAAATTTTCATTTGAATGTGCTTCCGAATATTTTATTGGTTTCATTTCATACAATTTTACCTTTATTCCAGCTTTTGCAATTTGATATGCAGCTTCACATCCAGCTAGGCCTCCACCTATAATTGTAATATAATCCTTCATTTCATTATTTCCTCTCTATTGTTATGTTTTTTTCTTACAAACTAACTAATCTCCAAAAAGATAAGTCCCTAAAATGGCATTAACTAAACAAGTTCATAATATCATCCTTTGACAATTTATTAATAAAAGTAGTTTGCGTGCTAAGCATATTATCAGTAAGTTCTGCCTTTCGTTGTTGAAGTTCATAGATTTTTTCTTCAATTGAATCTTTTGTTATTAATTTATATACTTGAACATTATTTTTTTGTCCAATTCTATAAGCTCTATCTGTTGCTTGATTTTCTGCTGATAAATTCCACCATGGATCATAGTGTATAACCATATCTGCTCCAATCAAGTTAAGTCCTGTTCCTCCTGCTTTTAATGATATTAAAAATACACTTATGTCTTTATTCTGATTGAACTCATCTACCAATTCTATCCTTTCATCAACTTTTGTACTTCCTGTTAATTTAAAATATTTAATATCTCTTTTATTAAGTTCTTTTTCTAATATTTCAAACATTGATGTATATGTTGAAAATAGTAAAATTTTGTGTCCTGCTGTTATACCATCTTCTACTATTTCCATACATTGATCTAATTTACTACTTCCACCTTTATAATCTTCTATAAATAAGCCTGGATGACAGCATATTTGTCTTAATCTTGTAAGTGCTGCAAGTATTTTTATTTGGCTTTTTTCATATCCATTTACATTAATTTCATCTTGTAATTCTTGTTTTGCTTGGACTAAATATGATAAATATATGTTTCTTTGTTCCTCTTCCATTTCATTATTTAAAACTGTTATTGTTTTTTCTGGCAATTCTGTTAAAACTTCTTTTTTTGTTCTTCTTAATACAAATGGTTCTATCAACATTTTTAATTTATTCATTGCATCTTTGTCTTCATCTCTTACAATTGGCATTTCATATGTTGCTTTAAATTCTTTATAACTAAACAAATATCCAGGCATTATTAAATCAAATATTGACCATAATTCTGCTAACGAATTCTCTATTGGTGTTCCTGTTAGTGCAAATCTTGTTTCTGCATTTAATACTTTTATTGCTTTTGCATTTTTTGTAGTATTATTTTTTAAATATTGTGCTTCATCTGCTATTATATATTTAAAACAGTATTTTTTATCTTTATATACATCAATATCTCTTTTTAACAAATCATATGAAGTTATAATTACATCATATTTTTCTAATTGATTTATAAGATTTTTTCTTTCTTCTGCTGTTCCCCTAATTACTTTTATTTTTAATTCTGGTGCAAATTTTTCTATTTCGTTTTTCCAGTTTAGTGATAATGAACTTGGAGATACCACTATACTTGTTTTTGGTTCTTCTATATTTTGCTTATAATCTAATAAAATAGAAATCATTTGAATTGTTTTCCCAAGTCCCATATCATCTGCAAGTATTCCTCCAAATTTGTACCTATCAAGTGTTTTTAGCCATTTGAAGCCTGTTTTTTGATATGGTCTTAATATTTGTTCTACTTCTTTTGGTATTTTTTCGTCTTCATCTAATAGATTTTTATCTAGTCCATTTATTATGCTTTTATATTCTTTATTTTTTACTATTTCTGTACCTTTTATTTCTTTTAAAAGTTGATTTAAATATAATGTTCTATTAACTGGTAATCTAATTGTTCCGCTTTCTAGTTCTTTATAATCAACATCTGTACCAGAAATTAGTTTATCAATAAAATCAATTTCATTACTTTCTTGCAAATCTAGAAAGCTTCCATCTTTTAGTCTATAATATTTTTTCTTCAATTTATATTTTTGTAAAATATCTTCTAATTGGCTTAAATCTATATTTAATTTATCCATATCTATTTCTAAAAGATTATTTTCAACTCTTACACCTACTGATCCTATCTTTGGCTTTGTGATTTCTTTTGCTTTAAAATTGTCTGTTGCAAGTACCTCAAATTTTTTCATATAGTAATTGATGTCATTTGTTAAAAAATCATATATTTTATCTTCATCTGGTAATATGAATTTTAAATTTTTTACATCAAACATAAATCCTGTTTTTCTAAAAATGTTCATTGCTTTTGTTTCTTCTATAAGATTTCTTGAATGTTTGAATTCTTTTTCTTCTTTTTCATTTAATGGATTAAATTCGTTTTCACCATAACATAATCTTACATCTGCTACCAAGTAATTATTTTTATCATAGTCTAAAAATACTTTTACTCCTAGTTTTTCAGGTTCATATTCTTTTATCTCTTCTAATAGTTCTGGTTCTATTTTTATAGCATTTTTTACTTTTGAAAGTATGACTGAAAACAATTCGCCTAATTCGTCTCTTCCAAGTGATATTTGTGTTAGGTAATTTTCTCTAAATACTTTTAAAAGTCTTAATGTTGTATTTTCAAATTCTTTATTGCATCTATATAGTTTTTCATCTGTTAATACATATTTGTATTCTTTTCCTTTTAAAACAACTGTACTGAATATATCAAAATCTGCTATTATCCTATATTCGTCATTTTCTACTTTTTCTAACCTAAATTCCATTTCAGGATTTTCATTTACAAATTGTATATTTTGTTTTTCATATTCTCTTGTAATTAGAATTGTTTTATTTTCTAATGTTTTAAATAATTCATCAATTGCTGTATTCCCAATAATTATTGAACTTTCGTTTAGGGCTTTTCCATAATATCTATAATTTGAGTTTGCTGATGAATTTGTGTATGCTATTACTTCTGCATATTTCATAATGAAATCTAACAACTTTTGGCTATTTTCTTCAAATACTTCTCGTGTATGTACAAATTCAAGTTTATCTCCATATTTATAAAATTCTTTATTTATCATTCTTGTATAAAATTCTGATAAATTTTTTAGTTTGTACATTCTTTTATTTCCAATTTTAAATTCTATTTTCATTTCTCTAGTAAACTTATCATATATTATTTGTGGTTCTATTTTTATAGTTCCTTTATTTTTTAGTTCTATATCTATATCTGAATCTATTTTTTCTAATTCCTCATTGTATAGTTTTTTTACAATTTGATGAAAACTATTATATTTGTTTATATTTCTGCTATTTTGTTTTAAACTGTTATTTGGGCTTTGAGTTTTATCTGGATTTTTTATGTCCTGAAATCCATTTTGATTAAATTCTAAAACTGATGCTAAACTGTGTTTACATACGCCATATGTATTGTAATAATCTGGACAATTACAGCTAATTTCTTCTACTTCTCCATTTTTCACTTCTACATATGTATCATATTCATCTGTCCCGTATACTCTTGCATGTATCTCAAAATTGTTTTGATTTTCATATTCTACTTTTGTTATTACTACTTTTCCCATCATTTGATATTTTCTTGCTTTTTGTGTTCTTATACTTCCTGCATCTATACATAATTGTTCTATTATATCTTCGTTTACTAGCATTTAAAATCTCATTCCCTTCTCAATGCACAAATCTGGTTGTAAACAATTAAATTTTTCAACCTTTTTCTCCTATTCTTGATGTACTATTATATATTATTTTCGAGATTTTTGCAAGGGAAAGAAAAAGAAAAAAACAGGCTTATACAGTCTGTCTTTTGTTTATTTTTTTAAACACTTGTCCTATCACAAGCCTTTTTCAAATCTCTATAATATTTTGCAATAAGCTCATCCAGTTCAATACTTAATTTATATGTAATAGAATAATCATCACCATTTTCGATGCTTTTATTCAATTTATCTCTCAATTTACAAATTTCCTCATTTAACATATCAATCTCTCCTTTTTCAATTTTTCTCATTCGTATACTTATAAATTATCACATAAAATTCTCCAAGTCAAGTATTTTCAACGGTTTTTCCCAACTTTCGTACAAGCTTTTTCCACATTTTTCGACATAGAAAATCAAAAGAAAACAGCATAAAATATTTTTCAATTTTTATGCTGTATCTTCAACAATATTTTCATCTAATTTTTTACAACAGATAATATCATATTTTTTTCATTAAACACATCTTTTAACACTTGATTTAAATATTCTACATTTATTGTGTTTATTTCCTCTAAATAGTCAAAACTATTTATACCTTTAAAATAATCTGACAAAAACATTCTAGAAATGTTAACTACATCATCATATTCTTTCACATATTCACCATAAATCATCTTTTTTATTCTCTCAAAATCTTTCTCATTAACACCATTTTGTATAAATTTTCTAACTTCTTCCTTGAACATATTATACAATTTTTCTGGTTCAGTTGACTGTCCTATAATTAAAATATGTGCATAATTTTTATCAAATTCATACTCAATACTTGGTGTTGAATAACAATTTCCCATATCATATAATTCTTTATATAATTCTGAACTTGCACCTATTAACAAATTTAGTAATACTTCTATTGATATATGTTTTTTTACTTTTTCTTTTTGCTCAGCTGGTACGTCTTTTATGCCAATAGCATAAAGTGGTTGACTAACTTCCATATTTTGAACTACTTTTTCTTTTACTATTTCTTTTGGTTCATCTTCAAAAATTCTTTTAATTTCACCATTTGCTTTTTTGTATATTAGTCTTTTCTTAATTTCTTCTAATAATTTTTCAGGTTCAAAATCTCCTGATATAACCATTGCCATGTTTGAAGGATTGTAAAAAGTATTGTAACATTTATATAATATTTCTTTATCAATATGACTTATCGTTTCAACAGTTCCTGTAATATCAAGTTTTACTTGATTTTTGTGATACATGCATTCTAATGCATTTAAATATACTTTCCAGTCAGGATAATCGTCATACATCATAATTTCTTGCCCAATAATTCCTTTTTCTTTTTCAACATTTTCATCAGTAAAATATGGGTGTTGAACATAGTCCATAAATTCGTCTAGTGCTTCATAAAAATTATCTGTGCATTCATATAAATATGCTGTGTGATTGTTTGTTGTGTATGCATTTGCATTAACTCCTAATGCTGTAAGAACATCTAAACTGTTTTTTCCGTTTTCTTGTTCAAACATTTTGTGTTCTAAAAAGTGTGCTACACCTTTTGGTACTTCCGTGATTTTGGTTTCTCCTGGTACTATAAATGTGCTGTCATTTGAGCCGTAGTTTGTTCCCCATATGATGTATTTTTTTTGGATTCCTTTTTTGGGGATTATCATTACTGTTAGGCCGTTTTCTAATTTTTCTGTGTATAATTTTTCTTTGACTTTTAAATTTTCAATAACTTGCATTATTTTTCTTCCTTTCGTTCACTTCGTTCTCTCATCGTCATCCAAAATTTTTTTAAAATTTTGTCTGCCAAATCTAAAATAATTTTCTTATTGTCTTTCGATTTTTTATTAATCTTTTAAGAAGTATATTGTGTTTATACTAACTTTATTAGCTATTTCAATAACATTTTCTTTATTGACAACTGCTATTCTATTAATATATTGTTCTATATCACACTTGTTTTGTGATAATTCTTGGCTAAAAAAGTAAGTTATTTCTGTATCTTGTTCATCATCAATAGTTTTGATTGACGCGATTATTCCTTTTTTAGCATTTTCTACTTCTTCATCAGTAAAATCGCCTTTTTTCATGTCCTCTATTTGTTGTTTGATTATTTCTAGTGCTTTTTCATAATTTGGAATTTCAATTCCACAATTTATAAAAATATTATTTTTAAATCTATAATAACTTGAACTTGCTGTATATGCCAAACTTGCCTTCTCACGTACGTTTTGGAACAATTTTGAATTTGCACTTCCTCCAAACAAACTATTATAAATCATTACATCATATCTTAAATTATCATCATCAATATCTAAGTCCATTCCTATTATTAATTTTCCTTGTGTTACTTCCATTGATTCTTGAATATCTTTTTCTTTTTCTGATTTTTTTGCTACAATTTCTGGTCTATTATATTGTGGTTCTCTTTCTCCTAATTTAGCTATATTTTCATTATTTTTTATGACGTTTTCAGTATTCTCATCAACTATTCCTGACACAAATATATCTATTTTACATTCATTTATTAACTTTTGATAATATTCATATAGATTTTCTTCATCTATATTTTTCATATCTTCTATATATCCATATTTATATAACCCAAATGGTTTGTCTTTATACATTTCCTCTATACATCTATCTAATGAATATCTAGCTTTATTATCTATTTTTCCTTCTATTATTTGTTTTAAATTTTCTTTTTCTTGTTCAACATATTCTTTCTTAAAACAATTATTTTCTAAATATGGATTGAAAACAAATTCAAATATTTCTTCCAAAGATGTTTTTAACATATTTTCCGCTTCTTGTGGTAGAAATTCATCATTTACTGTCTCAATATAAAATTTCAAAACTTGATTGTCTCCTGTTTTATCTAGGCCACAGTCTAAGCTTGCTCCATACATTTCTTCTAATTTTTTATTTATTTCTTCTTGTGTTTTTAAATTTTTTGTTCCTCTTTTTAAAACTGTTGGTATTAATGCATTTTTTGTAACGTTTTCTCTATTTAATTTTGTTGTTAACATTATTGCTATTAAATTTGTTTTAAATTTATCTGTTTTTATTGTATGAAGTTTAATTCCTTTTTTTATCTCTGTTTGTTTATATTCCAATAAATATCATTCCCTTCTTTTGCTTTTTCTCTAACATTTCTCGGAATTAGAGTCCTGGCCCTTATTTCCGTTTCTTTACTAATATTTTTATTTTATCCAAATTTGGATTTTTTAATACAAAAAAGGTAGAAGTTAAGAATGTCTTATTTGATTCAAAACTTCCACCTTTTATTATGTAATTAAAATTTTCTTTTTCTTGCTGCCTCTGATTTTTTCTTTCTTTTTACACTTGGTTTTTCATAATGTTCTCTTTTACGTACTTCTTGTAAAACTCCATTACGTGCGCATTGTCTTTTAAACCTTTTTAAGGCATCTTCTATATTTCCATTATTAACTTTTATTTCTGACATTTATATTCCCCTCCTTCCGGTCATACGAGAATGTATTTGGGATTTTCTTCCTTATCCTATATACGCTATACATTATACATTATTATGGTGTATATTGTCAATAGTTAGTAATTGTTATTTTTTATTTATTTCTTCTTATATAAAATCATCCATGATATAATTATTAATATTAATCCTATTCCAGTCATCAAAATTGAATTTTTTCCTGTTTTAGGATAACTATTTTTACTTATTGTATTGTCTACTTTATTTTGTGTATTATCATTGATATTATTTGTAACTTCATTTAAAATATCATTATTTAAATTATTATTACCATCACTTTCTGTTTCATTGTTAGCAATATTTTCTTTTTCTTGTATATTGATTTTTCCTATATAATTTGCACCTAGTGTTTTATTCCAAATATCTCCATTATTAGCAAATCTAATACATAAATAATTGTTATCATTTTTAATATTTCCATATTGTGATATTCTTAAATAAACATTCCAATTTCCTGTTTCTATTCCATCTGGTAATTCTATATCAAATTTAATTTTTGTAATTTCTTTTGAATTCAATTTTGTAGCATCTAAATTTGTTTTTATTTCATAAATTTTATCATCTTTTGATAATATAAGTGTAGCAATTTTATTATTAACCAAATTTCCAAATCCTACATTTTCAATGTTTAGTTCTATACTAAGTTTTTCATTTTGTTTAATTGTTTCTGATATGCTAGATTTTCTAAGCACAAATCTATATCCCAAATGATTAGCAATATATGTATATCCTGTTTGTCCTTTATATAATTCATCTGTACCATCATATTTTTCACTTTTCCATGAATCTATTACTTTGTCATTATATATTCCATTTAAATATGATGTATGTGTTCTAAAAGCTTCTTCTGACATATATTTTACAGTATTCAATGGTGTTCCTTGTGCATAATTTGCTACAACTTCCCCACCATAAAGTGTATGCAAAGCTTGTTTTTCAAGCCATTGTATTTCTACTTCTCTATTTTTAAAAGTCCCTAAATCACTTTCTGATCCTAAATATCCATCATTATATAATCCAATTCTATATGAAGTCATTTCAGGAGTAGTTATATTTTCATTTATTTTGCTTCTTTCAATTCCTGCCCAATACGCATAGTATTGTGGTTGCCTTACTCCAATTTTTATATTTTTAGGTGTATTTTCAAGCATTGTATCTAATGCTTTTTTTACATTTTCTTGTGTACATACATCACTTGAATGCATTTCTCCCCAAGGTCCAAAAAATCCTAGCTCTATATATGAGATTACTTCTTGGTTTCTTGTTATAATTGGGCATAATTGTCTAATATGTGTTAATAACATTTCCATTGATGGTTCCTTATTTTTTTCGCCTTCAAATGTATATGCAAATCTTATTATTGCTGTTCCTCCATTTGATTTTATAAGTTTTAATGTTTGTTCAAATGATTCTAACATATTTTGCGTTAACTCTATATCATTTTTTCCATTTACTGCTTTCGAAAATGCTCCTATATCTAGCCTTAAATGTATTAAGTTTTTCTTTGCATCACTTTCACTAATTAACTTATTATTAGTTTCATTATATTTTATATATACTGGTGTATAAAATCCTCTTTCTGGATTATTGAATGTTTCTAGTGTTTCTGTATAATCTATTTCTTTATTTGCTGCTTTCGAATTATTTATATTAATACATACTGATATTAATATTATTATATTTATTATAATTACTATTTTCTTCATTTTTTATATCTTTCCTAAAATTTAATAAATAAGATTATTTTCATAATATTTTAACGTCATATCACATTATCTATATTTTTCTTCATTTTCAATTTCTTTATTGACTTGTTGTTCTTCTCTACTTGCTATTTCCTTAGCGACATTATAGTCAACACCTTTTAATTTTTCATTTTGAGATATTTTATCTTCAAATTTTTTATGTCCATCTTCTCTTATTACAGTAACTAATTCATCATCTATTTCGTTTTCTCTTTTTATAAATTTAAATATATCTTTTATTCTTTCAAAAAGGCTTTTTTTCTTTTTTACCATTGAAGTAGTCATATATACTTCACTTTTATTTATTGAACTATTTTCTCCGTCTTCTCTACTTACTTGACTTTCTCTACTTTGCTCTTTTCTACTTTCAAATTCAACATTTCTATTATTCATAAATTCTGCATCTTTTCCTAATTTCATATCTTCAATATTGACTCTTACTGTTCCATTTTCTGCACTAATATCATTCATAACTTTTGCATTTTCTACAATTTCTGATTTTTTAACATTTACTTCAATATCACTTTTACTATTGGCCTTTATTCCATTAAGGACTCTTGAATTACCTGATATTTCTGATCCTGATATATTTATTTTGACTCCCATATCTTTTCCTCCTTTTTATCTCCTAATATTATAACATATAAACATACATATATCAATTTTTGTAGCTTAGAAAATATAGACTTATATGATTTTGTAATTTTTTCTGTTCAATACACAATATAGAATTTCTAAAATAATTTAAGGAGCATAGAATATAATTCCTGCTCCTTTCATATTTTTTATTCACCTTCAAAAATTCTTTCAAATTCATCTGCTTCAATTTTCTCTTTTTCAAGTAAAACAGCAGCAACAGCATGTAGTTTATCAACATGGTCAGTAAGAATTTGTTTAGCTCTATTATAACCTTTATCAATAATAGCTTTTGTTTCTTCATCTATAATACCAGCTGTCTCTTCTGAATATTCTTTTGATTGAGCAAAATCTCTACCTAAAAATACTTCACTTTGATCAGAACCAAGCATTAAAGTACCAATTCTTTCACTCATACCATATTTAGTAACCATACTTCTAGCAATTTTTGTTGCTCTTTCAATATCATTGCTTGCACCTGTTGAAACATCATTTAATATTAATGCTTCTGCAACTCTACCACCTAAAAGTGATACAATGTTTTCTTCCATTTCTGTTTTTGACATAAAGTTTTTATCTTCTGTTGGTCTATACATTGTATAACCACCAGCCATACCTCTTGGTACAATTGATATTTGATGTACTGGATCTTGTGTTTCTAAGTAATGACTTACAACTGCGTGACCCGCTTCATGATATGATACTAATCTATTCTCTTTTTCACTTCTTACTCTTGTTTTCTTTTCAGGTCCCATAGTTACTTTAACCATAGCATCTTCAATTTCTTTCATTCCAATTTCATTTAGATTTCTTCTTGCTGCTAAAAGTGCTGCTTCATTTAATACATTTTCTAGGTCCGCTCCTGCAAATCCAGATGTATTTTTTGCAATTACTTTTAAGTCAACATCATCTGCTAATCTTTTCTTTCTTGCATGAACTTCTAATATTTGTTCTCTTGCTTTAACATCAGGAGCTCCAACAACTATTTGTCTATCAAATCTTCCTGCTCTTAATAAAGCTTTATCTAATACATCAGGTCTGTTTGTTGCAGCTAAAACAATAACCCCCTCATTATCTGAGAAACCATCCATTTCAACTAATAATTGGTTTAATGTTTGTTCTCTTTCATCATGTCCTCCACCTAAACCAGCACCTCTTTGACGTCCTACAGCATCAATTTCGTCTATAAATATGATACATGGTGCATTTTTCTTAGCTTGTTCAAATAAATCTCTAACTCTTGAAGCACCAACACCTACAAACATTTCAACAAAGTCTGAACCACTTATAATAAAGAATGGTACACCTGCTTCACCTGCAACTGCTTTTGCAAGTAATGTTTTACCAGTTCCTGGTTGACCTACTAATAAAACTCCTTTTGGTATTCTTGCTCCCATATCTGTAAATTTCTTTGGATTTCTTAAAAATTCAACAATTTCTTGTAGTTCTTCTTTTTCTTCATCAACACCTGCAACATCATCAAAAGAAATTTTATTTCTATCTGCTGGTGTCATCATTCTGGCTTTACTTTTTCCAAATGACATAGATTTTCCGCCACCTTGACTATTGGCAGCTCCACCCATCATGAAGAACCAGAATATAAAGAATATTATTAAAATTCCAAATGGTGTTAATAAACCTAAGATTATTGAAAATACTGATTCAGAACTTTCTTCTAATGTAAATGCTCCATTTTTAATAAATTCATCAGTATAATTCATGAAGTTTTCCATATTTGGAATATTTACTTGTTTTTTTACTTTATCATCAGATAGTTGCACTGTTGCAGAAGTTCCATCTGCATCTATAACTATTGATTCTACTTTTCCCTCATTTATTTTCGCAATTAATTCTGAATATTTTAGTTTTGTGTTTGTATTTGTCATTATTGATGACAAAACTCCTATAACTATTACTCCGATTATTAGCCACATTGCTAATGTTTTAATTCCGTTTTTCAAAATAATTCCTCCCTCTGTTCACATCATTTGCTCATGGACATTCAAAATATAACATATATGTTTTTCATTTGCAATAATTTTTTTATTACTTTTTTATTACAAAAAACTCTTAGTTTTCTAAGCTTTACGGATACTTAGGTTAAGTCAAATTTTGATTTATAAAATAAATTTTTTGATTTTTCACTAGTATTTTTATATTTTTATTTGGGGTTAAATATTTATTACCTATATTTTTTTCACATAATTTTATAATATCTTCTATATGTATTTTTTCTATTCCTTTTGTTGTTCCTAAAAGTCTTGATATAGTATATAATAAAAGTCTTGATTTTATAACCTTTTCCTCTTTATTAAAGTCTTTTAAATTCATTATAATTTGCCCTTTGTCTTCTTGTTCTACATAGTCATTATATTTAGTTTCAACTAATTTTTCTAGGTATTCGTCTTCTTCCTTTACTAAATCTGATAATCTATCCATTGTTTGAATTATATTTGGATTAAATTCTTGTTTTATAAATGGAATAACAATATTTCTTACTTTATTTCTAGTGTACACATTTTCAAAATTTGTTTTATCAATCCTTGGTTCAATACCATTTTTAGCACAATATTCCTCTATTTCAAATCTTTCACATTCAATCAAAGGACGAATATACTTGTTATTTTTTATTGGTTCAATTCCTTTCAAACCTGCTATTCCGCTACCTCTTAGCATATTCATTATAATAGTTTCTATTTTATCATTTTTGTTATGAGCAATAGCAATTTTATTTGCATTTTCTTTTTCTAAAATTTCATCAAAAAATTCATATCTTGCATTTCTTCCAGCTTCTTCTGTTCCTATTTTTTTATTATTAGCAATTTTTTGTACATCTATACTTTTTGCGTAAAAAGAAACTCCTATTTTTTTGCAGAAATTTTCAACAAATCTTTGGTCATCAATTGCTTCTTCTCTAATCATGTGATTCACATGTGCTACTATTATATCAAAATTCATATGTAAGTTTTTGTCATTTTTTATGTCATTTAAAATATTTAACATTGCAATAGAGTCAGGTCCTCCTGAAACACCTAGAATAACTTTATCCCCATCATTTATTAAATTATATTTATTTATTGTATTTAAAACTTTATCTCTCATTTTTTCTCCTAAAAAACAGGATTGGGGACAGGTCTTCAATCCCTAAAAATTTTATTTTTATATTAGAATGTAATTATTATATATTAATATTTAAAGAAAAAGTCCCTATGGTAGACCCCAGATAGCATTTTTTCTAAAAATATTAATATATAATAATTGCATATAATAATTTTAAAAATTTAGGGATTGAAGACCTGTCCCCCAATCCCTCTTTTTAGTCATCAAATCTTCTTTCCAAATTAACAAATTTAGTATAGCTTCCAAGCCAGCCTAAATCAACTGTTCCTGTTGAGCCTCCTCTGTGTTTAGCAATAATAACCTCAGCTACATTCTTCTTTTCACTATCCTCATTATAATAGTCATCCCTATATAAAAACATAACAATATCAGCATCTTGCTCAATTGCACCAGATTCACGCAAATCTGAAAGCATTGGTCTATGATCTGGTCTTTGTTCAACAGCTCTTGATAACTGTGATAATGCAATTACAGGCACATTTAATTCTTTTGCAAGAATTTTTAAAGATCTACTTATTTCTGATATTTCTTGTTCACGACTGCTATTTCGTTTATTACTTCCTTGTACTAATTGCAAATAATCTATCACAACTAGTCCAATATTTTTTTCCAATTTTAATTTTCTACATTTAGCTCTTATTTCCATTACAGAAATACCAGGTGTATCATCTATATATATACCCGTTTCAGAAAGTGGTCCAATTGCTTCTGCCAATTTTCCCCAATCTTCATCTTCTAACTTACCTGTTCTTACTTTATTACTATCTACCATGGCTTCACTACATAGAATTCTGTTTACCAATTGTTCTTTTGACATTTCCAAACTAAATATTGCAACCGGTGTATTTCCTCTTACTGCTGCATTTGTTGCTATATTTAATGCAAATGCTGATTTACCCATTGCTGGTCTTGCTGCAACTAGTATAAGTTCTGAACCATGTAAACCTGCTGTTCTGTAATCCAAATCTGAAAAGCCTGTTGGTACACCTGTTATATGTTGTTTTCTATTATACAACTCTTCTAATTGAGTAAAACTATCAACTAAAATATCTTTTATAGGTGAATATCCTTTTTGATTTTTATCTTGCATTATATTAAAAATCTTTTTTTCTGCACCTTCCATAATGTCTTCAACATCTTCTGTTGGGTCATATCCTAAATCTATTATTTCATTTGCAGTTTTTATCAAATTTCTTAATACAGCTTTTTCTTCAACTATTTTAATATATTTTGTAGCATTCGCTGTTGTTGGCACTTTTTCTGGTAATTCTGCTAAATATTCAAAACCACCTACTTGCTCAAATTTTCCCATTGATTCTAATTCAGATTTTAATGTAATTAAATCAATTGGCTCTGCTCTATTATACAAATTTAACATTGCTGAATATATTATTCTATTATCTTCTCTATAAAAGTCATCTTCTTTTAAAACTTCTATACTGCTAGCAACAGCCTCTTTATCTGTAAGCATACTTCCTATTACTGCTTGTTCTGCTTCTGTATCATGTGGTGGTACTTTTCCTATATCCATTACTATTCCCCCATAATTTTAATTACTCAGAAATTATATCTAATTTTACTTTTCCAATTACACCTTCAAACAATTTAATGTCAACAGTAACTGTTCCCAAAATTTTTATTGTATCTTTTAAGTCTATTTTCTTTTTATCAACTTTAATTTGATATTGTTTTTCTAAATTTTCAGCAATTTCTTTTGAAGAAACTCCACCAAATATTTTTCCATTTGCACCAGATTTTACCTTTATTTTTAATAAAATCTTTGATAGTTTCTCTGCTATTTTTTCTGCCTCTTCTTTTTCTTGTGATTTCTTAAAAGCATTTGAATCTTGTTTTGCTTTTAATTTACTCATATTTTCTGCATTTGCTTCTACTGCTAAATTTTTAGGAAATAAAAAATTACGTGCATATCCATCTGATGCATTTATCACTTGATCTTTCTTTCCTACACCTTTTATATCTGCTTTTAATATTACTTTCACAAAAATCACAACCCTTCACTTTTTTATAATTTTTAACTACATATAGTTTACACTATTTTTCAAGATTTTTCAATGCAACAGCTATATTATTTTATAAATTTTCTGTACAATATGTTAAAGTTCAGTAAAAATCTTTCTATGGTGTCTTTGCCCATGTGTTTTTGAAAATTGTACCGTTTGATTGGAATTCAAAATAGAAA
>FR901945.1 GCA_000438255.1 Clostridium sp. CAG:389 | reverse complement strand
ATAGCCAACTACACAGACAAAAGATTCTCACCTGACTTCAACCGTATTCTACCATAACTTTTTTTATTTTACAATATTTTTTGACATCCTCCTTTTTTTCAGATATAATGTGTTTATAATAATTTGTTTATTACATTAATGATACAAAATATTATATTAATATAAATACAAAGGAAGGATTTTGTATGAAATTTATAAGAAAATTATTATTTGCAATAATATTATTAGTAATAATACTTATTTCAATAATACTATTAACTGGAAGAATTTATTACATAAATGCATTAAAAACACAACCATTAATAACCCGAGTTGATGCAATTACTAATAAAGAAAATTTTGTAAAATTTGAAGATATGTCTGCTGATTATAGAAATGCTGTAATTAGTGTTGAAGATCACAGGTTCTATGACCATGGCCCTATTGATTTTATTGCAATCGGACGAGCTATTGTAACAAATGTAAAAAAAGGTGAACTTCAAGAAGGTGGCAGTACTATTACTCAACAAGTAGCTAAAAACATTGTTTTTTCGCAAGATAAATCATGGGTTCGAAAAGTTGGTGAAATTTTTGCGGCATATGACTTGGAAAAAAATTATAGTAAAAAGGAAATATTTGAATTATATGTAAATACTGCTTATTTTGGTGATGGCTATTATGGAATTTATGATGCTAGTTATGGATATTATAATAAAGCTCCAAAAGATTTAAATCTAGATGAATCTTCTATGCTTGCTGGTGTTCCTAATGCTCCTTCTGTCTATGCTCCAACTGTAAATCCTACATTAGCCAAAAAACGTCAATATCATGTTTTAAATACTATGCTTGAATATGGTTATATTACAAAAGAACAAGCTATATCTATTAAATAGTCTATATGTAAAAATACTACTTTATTGTAGTATTTTTTTATTTTCTTCATATATATATTTATATGGAGGTTTTATATGAAAGTTTTATTTATAAAAAACAGAAATCATTTATATTTGTTCTCTATTTTAATAGGAATTTCCTTAATATTATTGTCTATTTTCTTTATCTATAATTCTCCTTCATATGCTGTTGAATTTGCGAAAAATTCTTTTTTTAATATTGATGTAACTATTTCTTTAAATGATATTGAAAAATCTGATGAAAAAAAAGCTTATCTAACATTTGATGATGGTCCTACTACAAAGGCTACGGGAAATATTTTGGACATTTTAAAAGAAGAGAATGTTAAAGCTACTTTTTTTGTAGTGGGTAAACATGTAAAAGAACATCCGGAATTAGTAAAACGTGAATATGAAGAAGGTCATTACATAGCTAACCATGGTTATAATCATAATAATAAGATTTTATACAAAAATATGAATTCTTTTAAAAATGAAATTATTTCTACTGATGCGGAGATATCAAAGGCTATTGGTGTGGATAATTATTGTTCTCATATTTTTAGGTTTCCTAATGGTTATATGTCTCACATATACACTAGTCAAAAAAAGGATGCACTTGGTGTTTTGTCAAGCTTAAATTATGTTTATGTTGATTGGAATTGTTTAAATAGGGATTCTGAAAAAAAATATTCTGATTATCAATTATTAAATAATTTGAAAAAAACATCTAAAAATAAAGGCACTTTGATAATTTTAATGCACGATACTGCTGATGTTAATAAAACTTATACTGTACTAAAATCTTCCATCTCTTATTTGAAATCTCAGGGATATGAATTTAGAAATTTTTATGACTTAATTAATAACCAGTTTTAGTTTGTTGTTTTTTTATTTTGGATTTGTTATTGTTTGTGTTTGTTACTAATTGGTTAATTGTATCTTTATTCTTATATTTTAGGTAATTTTTCTATAACTCATGAGTTATAGTTCTATAATAATTGATGTGGAGGGGTTCTATGAATTTTAATTTAGAAAACTTTAGTTATAGATTAACTGTTTTGTTAGATGAGAACAATATGTCTCAAACCCAATTAGCAGAAAAAGTTGGTACTACAAATGTTACAATTTGTAGGTATATTAATGGTGAGAGAATACCAAGAATTGATGTTGTATCAAGAATTGCAGCAGTATTTAATGTTTCATTAGACTATTTACTTGGAATATCAGATAATGTTGATACAGAAAATTTAACCAAAAATCAAGATTTAGATATTGCTTTATTAATGAAAAATTTGTACTCTTTGGATAATAGCACTCACCTATCTAAGAAACAAATTGAAATGATTAAGAAATTATTACTTGCTAATAAAGATTTTATTTTATCTGCTTAGAAATATTAAAAGTTGTCATTAAGTATTTATGACAACTTTTTTATTTATTATACTCAAATAATTTGAACTCTTGTTATTTATTTCTTATTATTTCTTCTAGGGCTCTTGCTAATTGGTCTGGGCATGATGTTCCTTTATATCCACAAGGTATTCCTTTTAGTCTTTTTATTGCTTCTTCTATTTTCATCCCTTCTATTAATCTTGAAACTCCTACTGTATTTCCTGCACATCCACCTTGTATTGTTACTTTTTTTATTGTATCCCCATCCACTTCTATTATCATTTCTTGTGAACAAACTCCTTGTGGTTCATATCTATATTCCATTTGTTACCTCCATTTTTGCTATATTTTTGTTTTATTATATCATAAATATGCAAAAAGTCTAGTGGTTAACTAGACTTTTCTGCTTTAAACTAACATCATCCGTGCCTCTTCCTCTATTTCTTCTGGTACTTTGCTTTGGTAAATTTCATTGACGAATTTTATGATTTCTTCGTCCGTTTTTATTTGGTTGTTCACTATTTTTATTTTTATTATCCTCACTTCTCTGTTGCCTCTTTGCCTTAGTAACATTATTATCAAGTCAATATTTTCTATTTTTCTTTCATCTTTTTTTCTTGATAATGTGCTGTCTGTACCTTTAACAAAAAATGTTTTAGCTCTTTTATTAAAGCCATTTACTGTGATTTTATTGTATTTTACTTCAAACTTAATTCCATGTATCACTTCTTTGGAATTTGTTTGTTGATTTTTATTAGCCCTTCCTTCTATCTCTGCACTTTTGGATTTGTTATCACTTTCTTGCACTTCTGTGCTTTGTGCTTTGATATCGTTTTCTTGCACTTCTGTGCTTTGTACTTTGATATTGCTTTCTTGTACTTCTGTGCTTTGTACTTTGATATCGCTTTCTTGTACTTCTGTGCTTTGTTTTTTGCTCTTTTCACCTTTTGTTTTGTACACAAATATGTACTCGAATCCATAGGCATCAGCCCTACTTGCAAGATTATAATCTGCTGTTAATAGTGTTGGTCTTCGTTCTAATGCAACACTGTTAATATAGTACAGTATCTTTGTATCACAATATTTATCTTCACACTCTATGTGTCTCTTTTTAAATTTAGATTGATTAAATATTGTTCTTTTATACTCACTTATGGTTTTTATATTAGCATTGTCCATTAAATCCTTTTTATTTTTTCTTAATGTCTCAATAAAAACATTGTCTATTTCTTGTATTGTTGCTTCTAGTATTATGTCTTTTTTACTTTTTCTTATTACGTCCCTTCCTCTCTTAGTGAGCAATGCACTTGTGTCTAATAATATATAATATGGGTCTGCATTTGGTGAAAATTGATATCCTCCTTCTTTTAACAGTATTCTTCGTCCTTTTGCTGCTTTTATTTCTGCTTCTCTAATTCTATCATTTTGTCTAAGTTTCCATTTTAGTTTAATAGCATCAATTTCTTCAAATCCAAGCTTTTCTAAATATTCAGTTGTGATATCATCTGGAAATTCAATTATTTCAGACTGTATTTCTGCTGTTGTTTTTCCTGTCCGTATAAATCTTTCAATAATCTCTTTCATAAATAGTAAAAACCTTCCTTTCTGCTATATCTAGCTTTTATTTATACAATAGTTAAATATATTCTACCACATTATGTAAATTTTATCAATATAAACCAATATATTTTTATTTAATATAGTGCCATTAAATTATTTTAAAAATTCTATATTGCATATTGAACCAGAAAAATTATCAAATCTTATATATATACATTTTAAGCCAGAAAAAAATAGTACTTCATTTTAGTACTATTTTTTGATAATTTTATAAATCTAATTTAATATGAACATCTTTTAATTGTTGTTCAGAAACAACAGATGGTGCTCTCATAAGTAAATCTCTTGCTCTCTTATTTTTAGGGAATGCAATAACTTCTCTAATATTTTGAGAATCTTCAATTAACATCACCATTCTATCTACCCCAGGAGCTGCTCCAGCATGTGGAGGTGTTCCATATTGGAATGCATTATATAATGCACCAAATCTATTTTTAACATCTTCCTCTTGGTATCCAGCAATTTCAAAAGCTTTTACCATTATTTCTGGATTATGATTTCTTACTGCTCCTGATGCCATTTCATACCCATTACATACCAAGTCATATTGATATGCCAATATATCTAATGGATCTTTTGTTTCTAATGCTTCCATTCCACCTTGTGGCATTGAAAATGGATTGTGGTTAAAGTCTATTGTTCCTTCATCTGATAATTCATACATTGGGAAATCTACTATATAGCAGAATCTGTAAACATCTTTTTCTAGTAAGTCTAATCTTTTTCCTAATTCTATTCTGATTAATCCTGCTATTTTTTGTGCTGTTTTGAATTCATCTGCTATAAAGAATACACTTGAATTTTTATTCATTCCAAATTCATTTATTAATTGATTTTTTATTTCTTCTGTAATGAATTTTGCAATTCCACCTGTAATTTCACCTGATTGTTCATATTTTGTCCAAGCTAATCCTTTTGCTCCAACTTCATCAGATGTAGCATATTCTGTCATCTTGTCAAAGAATTTTCTACCTTGTTCAGCTCCATTTGGAACTATTATTGCTTTTATTGTTTTTCCTTCAAATGCTTTAAAATCTGAATTTGCAAAACATTTTGTTACATCTTCTATTATTAATGGATTTCTTAAATCTGGTTTATCAATTCCGTATTTTTCCATTGCTTCTCTATATGGAATTTTTACAAATGGTCCTTCATCAACTTTCCATGTTGTAAATTTTTTAAATGTATATGGTACAACTTCTTCTATTACTTTAAATACGTCTTCTTGTGTTGCAAAACTCATTTCAAAATCTAATTGATAAAATTCCCCTGGTGCTCTGTCTGCTCTTGGGTCTTCATCTCTAAAACATGGTGCTATTTGGAAGTATTTATCAAATCCAGATACCATTAACAATTGTTTAAATTGTTGTGGTGCTTGTGGTAATGCATAAAATTCTCCTGGATTTAGTCTACTTGGTACTAAATAGTCTCTTGCACCTTCTGGTGATGAGTTTGCTAATATTGGTGTTTGAATTTCTGCGAATCCTAATTCGTCCATTCTGTCTCTTAGTGTTTTTAAGATTTTTGAACGAAGTAAAATGTTGTTATGTAATTTTTCGTTTCTTAAATCTAAAAATCTATATTCTAATCTTAAATCTTCTCTTACTTCTTGGTCTGTATTTATTTCGAATGGAAGTACATTTTTACATTTTCCTAATATTTCTATTTCATTTGCTATTACTTCTATTTCTCCTGTTGGAATTTTTGTATTTTTGTTACTTCTTTCCACAACTTTTCCTGAAATGTGGATACAACTTTCTGTTGTTAGTTCTTTTGCTTGTTTTTGTAATTCTTCGTTATTTATCACTATTTGTGTTATTCCAAATTGGTCTCTTAAATCGATGAATATCATTGCTCCTAGATCTCTTATTTTTTGTATCCATCCTGCTAGTTCTACTGTTTCATTTACATTTCTTATGTTTAATTCTCCACATGTTTTTGTTCTATACATTGTTATTCCTCCATTTTTACTTTGTGTATTATAATATCACAATTTTATGAATATTACAATATTTATATACATTTAAAATCTATTTTTTTGCATTTGTTGGTTACAGTTAGATAAAAATTTTTTCTTATTTTTTCATATAATAATATCCTTGAATTTTTTTATTCTTTTTGTTACAATAATTTTAGTACAATTAGAAAAGAGGTCTATTATGGCAAAAGAAGAATTTGATTTTTATGATAAAACTACTTTAAAATCTTACAACTTAGATAAAAGTATGCAATATCAATTAAATATTTTAGGAAGTTTAGATGTTTTTACTAGAAAACATTCTGAGAATGTTGCAAGTATTGTTTGTAGAATATGTCAATATTTACATTTATCAAAAGATTTTACCGAATACTGTACAATTTGTGCTTATTTACATGATATTGGTAAACAATTTATACCGTCTAGTATATTACAAAAGCAATCTGCTCTGACAGAAGAAGAATTTCAAATAATGAAAACTCATACTACAATTGGATATAAAATTTGTATGGATGATTTAAAGTTGCGTCCTTATGCAGCTGGTCCAATATATCATCACGAAGCATTAAATGGTGTTGGTTATCCTAATGCTCTTGTTAAAAACGAAATTCCTCTTGAAGGTCAAATAATCCGTGTTGCTGATGAATTTGATGCCATTATTAGCAAACGTCAATATAAATCTCATATTGAAATTATAGATACACTTAAAATTCTATTAAATGAATGTAAACCTATTGAAAACCCTGATTCTTACAGAGTTCCTGTTAAAGACAAATCTGTTGGTATGCTTAATCCTAGTATTGTTAAAGCTTTAATTAAAGTTCTTATTGATGATACTGAATATGAAATTTCTTGTATTATGGATTATTTGAAAGATTTAAAAAATGATATCAAACGTCTTTCTGAAATTGAAAAATATGATAAAAAAAGGCAATCTGCTTCTGATACAAAAAAGCAAAATTATTATTTAGAAGGTATGAAGTCTTTACTTGTAGGATTTGAAACTGTTGATAATTATTCTGATGTTTTGAATTCTTATCGCAAAATTGTAGATGAAAAATCTATTCTTATTGATAAATTATTTAATGAAATTAAACTTTTTAAAAAGTTAAAAGTATAAAAAATAGGCTGATTCTTTTGTTTTTAATGAATCAGCCTATTTTTTATTCTTCTAATCCAAAGCTTACTCCTAGTGCATTATTTATTTTATTTATAATTTTTTCATCTTCAATATGTCCTATTTTTTCTTTTAATCTGCTTTTGTCAATTGTTCTGATTTGTTCTGCTAAGACAACAGAATTATTTTTTAATCCACATTGTTCTGAATCTATTTCTATATGTGTTGGTAGCTTTGTTTTATTCATTTGTGACGTTATAGCCGCAGCAATTACTGTTGGACTATATTTATTACCCATATCATTTTGAATTATTAAAACAGGTCTTATACCCCCCTGCTCTGAACCAACAACTGGGCTTAAATCTGCATAAAACATATCTCCTCTTTTTATTACCATAACCTTCACTCCTAATATTGGTATATGTCAAGTATGTGTTTTTTTATATTAGTTTGCAAAGATAAATATTTTTCTATATTTCTTTTGGTGTTCCAAATAGTTTGAATGCATATATTTTTTGATTTGCTATTTGATTTATATTTATCTCATTATATATTATGTAAATTATTGTGTTTTGGTTAGTATCTTTTATTTCCATTTTTGTTGGTTTTCCATTTTCTTTTGATACATATAGTTTTTCATATTTTTGATAGTTGTTTTCTGTTTTTGCAGTTGTTTCCATTATTATTTGATTATTTTCTTCTTTGAATTTTGAGTTTGTATTGTTTTTATAGTTTTCTATAAAGTTTGCTAAATCCATATTGTTTTGTGTTATTTCTTGATAATTTTCTATAATTTTTGTTAGACTTAATTGTGTATTTTCAATTCTTAGTGTATTTCCTTCTTTTATTATTTTTACTCCTTGTATATTGCTTGGTTCTAATACTTCTTGTGTATTGTTTTGGTTGTCTATGTATTTTTGTTTCATTTTGTATTTATTACTGTTTTTGTTGCTTTTTACTTCTACTTCTATTTGTGTTTCATATGAACTAATATTTAAAATGTAATCTACAATTTCTTGACTACTACTATTGTTTCCAATTTTTAAATTTTTAGCCGTTTTGTTCTTATTTTTTATAAAAATTGTTGTTGTCCCTATTATTAGTGTTATTATAATTAGTGTTATTATGATTTTCTTTTTACTTTTTTCTTTTGTTTTTGTGTATTGGTAGTGGTGTGTTTGTTTTTTTTGCATAGTTAAAAGCCTCCTAAAAATTATTTGTTATTAATTTTTATTAGGCTTTTTTACTTTTAATGTTTAGTTTTTTGCTGTTTTCATCGCAAGTTTCGACATAAGATGATTTTGTTTTTTATAAATTAGCTATTAAGTAGAAGTTACAATATGCTCCTTTATAGTTATAAACCATCAGGTACTCTCCTGGTGCTAATGTTACACTTCGTGTTGATGTTGTATTAACCAATTGATCTAATCTAGTTCCACTAAATCCGTTAAGATAAACATCTGTATGTTGTGTAGTTCCTGGTGACCATGATTTACAAGTATATGTAACAGTAAGATATTTACCTGTATCATTTGTATATGTATATGAAGCAGCTGTGCCAACATCTCCTTCATGTAATACTTGTGTTGTTATTTTCCATACTGGATATAAATTAATATTTCCATCTACAATAACTGAGCTTAGTGCATCACTTGTAGTTCCCTGTGTTTTTGCCCAAGTATTTGCTTTTGCTCCACTTTTTGTTAATCCGGTTGGCAAAGTGATAGTTGTTCCTTCCTTAATAAATGTACTATTTGATGTATAATTTGATGCTCCATCACTATTCAATGTAAGTGTATAGTATTTTATACTTTGAACGTTTGAAACATTTCCAGCATTGTCTTTAATAGCAAGATACCATATTCCAGATTTATTAATAGTTCTAGAAGTACTCTCACCAAAGGAAACGTTCGTAGTTGTTGGATTATCTTGACCTATATAATATCCCAATATTCCACTTTCCTTTTCTACTATATTATCAAAAGCAATTGTACTATTTGTACCAATTTTTCCACTTGTTGCATTTATCGTAAATGTTGGTGCTTTTTTATCTATTTTTGTTACATTTCCTGTCAACATTCCTCCTGCGTTTGTTCCATCCCATAATCTTGCATATACAGCTCCATTATTACTCATTGTTTGTGACGGTGTATCTAACCATGTCTTCCCATCTTTGCTCGTTTGTATTGTATATCCCTTTATGTCAGTGCTTATTGTTGCTATAACTTCTGTATTTGTCCAATCATTTGGATTATACGTAAATTTAGCATTTGCTTCTGTTAGATCTTCTATACTTCCTATTGTTCGTTCTGTAATTACTTCTGCTTTTTTCTTATTTTCTGCAACTGCTATTACCTTAATACTATATTTTTTTCCTTGTTCTAATTCTTCATATGTATGTTTTTCTTCTGTTGTTGTTTTTATTAATTTATATTCTTCATCATCTTCACTTTTTATATAGTATTCTAATATTCCTCCTTGATTTCTTTTAGTCTCTACTTCTACTGTTATTGTGCTTGTTGTATTTGATATAGATTTTAATGTTATAATTGGTAAAAATTTTCCCAATTCTCCTATAAATGTGATATCATTTAATTCTACTTTGTATACATCTTTGTCTACTACTACATAAAAATATATATTTACCTTTTCACCATCCTCTTCTGTACTTGTGTCTTCTATTGTTACTTCTCTTCCTATTTTTTTTAGGTCATCTATATTTTCTAATATATTATTTCTTGTCTCCTTTATTATTTCTTCTGCACTTCCTAATGGATTGTTTGTTTGCTCACTTAATAATTTAAGTTTTAAATATTCTATTATTTGTGCTCTTTTGTTTTCTAATTGTGCTTGTTTTGCATTTTTAAATATTCCTGTATGTGTAATTGATTGTATTGTTATCCCTGATAAAATTAGTAAAATTATAATAGTTATTACTAACACTATAAGTGTAATTCCTTTTGTATTTTTTAAAGATTTTTTCATCTGTAATTCATCTCCCTTATATTTATATTATAACCTACTAATTAATTGACTATATTTATTTTACACGTAAAAAGCGTAAAACATCTTACACTTTTTAAGAATAACTTATAATTTTATTGGTGATAATAAAATCATGAAACTAAGAATTAGAGATTTAAGAGAAGATAGGGATTTAACGCAAACTGCAATAGCTAAAATATTAGGTTGTACTCAACAAACCTATTCCAGGTATGAATCTGGTGAAATAGCAATAGATATATATAATTTAATAAAATTAGCTAAATTTTATAATACTTCATGTGATTATTTATTAGGGCTGACTGATATTTCAACACCTTATACAAGTATCAAGAATGATAATATTAGATAATAAAATAACCTGAAAATAATTTTAGGTTTTTTAATTATTTTCAGGTTACTTTTCTTATCTTTTAAAATATTCTTCTACTATATTTATTAATTTATCTTTATCTTCAATTTTATTAATTTCACATCTAAACTCACTAGAATTTGGCATATTTTTAGTATACCAAGCAATGTGTTTTCTCATCTCTCTAATTGCTGTTACCTCTGGCTTATTCTCTAATTCTAATTGTATTTGCTCTTTAATAACTCTTAGTTTTTCTTCATTTGATACATCAGGTAATTTTTCTCCTGTTTCTAAGAAGTGTTTTATTTTAGCAAAAATCCATGGATTTCCGAAGGTTCCTCTTCCTATCATTATTCCATCAACACCTGTGTATTCAAACATTTTTAATGCTGATTCTTCATCAACCACATCACCATTTCCTATTACCGGAATATTTACTGAGTCTTTTACTTTTTTAATGGTATCCAAGTCTGCTTTTCCTGAATACATTTCTGTTCTAGTTCTTCCATGTATTGTTATTGCAGATACTCCTGCTTGTTCTGCCATTTGAGCAAACTCAGTAGCTACAATATGTTCACAATCCCATCCTTTTCTTATTTTCAATGTTACTGGTTTAGTAGAATTTTTAACAACTGCTTTAATTACTTTTTCTGCTTTTTCTATGTCTAATAAAAGCTTGCTTCCATCTCCATTTTTTACTACCTTTGGTGCGGGACACCCCATGTTTATATCTACTATATCTGCACGTTCTGAAACATATTTGGCAGCATATCCCATTGTTTCTTCATCACTACCAAAAATTTGCATACTTATTGGTCTTCTTTCGCCTTCTGTATTCATTAATAATTTAGTTTTTGTATCATCATGATATATTGCTTTGCTACTTACCATTTCTGTGCAAACTAACCCAGGTCCAAATTCTTTGCATATTTTTCTAAATGGTAAATCTGTTACCCCTGCCATTGGTGCTAATATTAAGTTATTTTCTAATTCTACATTTCCTATTTTCAATTTTTTCAAATACATATTTTCCTCCTGAAAAACTTTTCAACCAATGAGTATGTTGTTAAATTGGTTAAAAAATGTCATCATTTGTTTATTTTCTCTGAAAAAAAAGGGGATTGAAGACCCGTCCCCAAATCCCGATTTTTTATTTTACGAATATAGTTTTTTGTCTTTTACTACTGATATTTAATAGTATTCCTATTAATATATAACTTGTAATCATTGAGCTTCCTCCATAGCTTACAAATAATAATGGAACACCTGTAATCGGTAATAATCCCATTACCATTCCTATATTTTCTGCCATATGAAATAAAAATACTCCTGCTATTCCAGATGCTACTAATGAGCCTGTTATATCTTTGGCTGTTTTTGCTATATAAATCGCTTTTGTGACCAGAAATACATATAGCACTATAATTGTACCGTCCTACTATAAATCCCATTTCTTCCCCAATTACAGAGAAAATAAAGTCTGTTGTTTTCGGATATAGATATCCTAGTTGTGTTTGGTTTCCTTTTAGTAATCCCATTCCTGTTAATTGTCCTGCTCCTATGGCTAATTTTGATTGTATTATATTATATCCGCTTCCACGTGGGTCTGATTCTGGATTTAAAAATATGTCTATTCTTTTCTTTGCATGTTCTGGCAATATAAAGTTATATAATATTGGTATTGATATACCGACCAATAGTATTGCTCCGATTATATATTTTTTATCAATTCCTGCTGTGAATAACATCATTGCTAATGCTACGCAAAATGCCATTGCTGTTCCATAGTCTGGTTGTTTTATTATTAATAATAATGGTACCGCTAGTGCTGCAAAAATTATTAATAGTCTTGTTGGTTTATTTATTTCATCTGCATATCTTTCTTGTATTTTTGATATTATTAATGATAAAAATAATATAACTGCTATCTTTGCAAATTCTGATGGTTGGAATGAAAAGATTCCTATGTTAAACCAACTTGTTGCTCCATTTACTGGCTTTGTAAACATTACTGCTACTAAAAGTATTAAAAATATACCATAAAAAATTGGCGATAGTTTTACTAATGTTTCATAATTTATTAGCATTACTATTACCATCATTACTAAACTTACTGCTATCCATATTATTTGTTTTTTGCATTCATCATATTCAGTTTCCTGTGTTGCTGAAAATAGTGCAACTATTCCTATAATTGATAGGATAATCGCTACTATTAGCAACCCCCATTCCATATTTTTCAAGTCTCTTTTTCTCATTAAATCAACTCTTTTTCCTTTTTATTTTTATGATTTAATTTTTTCATTTTTGTTGTTTTCTGCTTCTTCTATTACGCCATCTATTATTTCTTTTATTTTTTCTTGTGCTTCTATTTCTTTTTGCTCTTCTTCATTATTTTCTTTTTTTTCTTCTGATTTTTCTTCTTTTATTTTTTCGTCTTCTTCTTTATTATTTTCTATCTTATTATCGTCTTTGCTTTCTGCTGACTTTTCTGTCTTTTCTTTTTTTACTTCTTTATCTTTTGTTTTTTCTTCTTTATTGTCAGAACTTTCTTGTTTTGAAGATTCTTTTTCTTCAACTTCTTTTTTGCCTATTTTTCTTGCATCATTTTTTATATTAAGAATAGGAATATTTGCATATAATGCTGGTGCACCATTTGTTCCATCTTCATTTTCTTTATTTGTTAGTCTAACATCAATTTCTTTTTCATCGACTTCTATATATTTTTTTATTACATCTATTATTTCTTGTTTCATAAGTTCTAAAAAGTCTGCTGAAACATTTGCTCTATCTTGCATTAACACTAGATGTAATCTTTCTTTTGCTGCATCTTTTGAACTTTCTTGTGCTTTTTTATTATCTTCTTTTTTGCCTATATTTTTAAAGAAGTTTATTATGTTTTCAAACATTATTTCCTATCCCTCCACTTGCTATTTCTTATTTTTTAAAGATTCTCTTGATTTTTGCCCAAAATCCTTTTTCTCTACCAGGTATTGTTACTTCTATTTTTTCTCCTAATACTCTTTTTGCTATTTCCATATATGCTTTTCCTGATGGTGCTTTTTTATTTTGTATTACAGGTTCACCTTTATTGGTTTGTGTTATTATGTATTCATCATCTGGTACTACACCAATTAGGTCTATTGATAATAAATCTACTATATCATCAACATCCATCATTTCACCTTTTCTTACCATATTAGGTCTTATTCTGTTTATTACTAATTCTGGATTTTTTATTTCTGATGATTCTAATAATCCAATTATTCTGTCTGCGTCTCTTATCGCTGATATTTCAGCTGTTGTTACTACTATTGCTCTATCTGCTCCTGCAATAGCATTTTTGAATCCTTGTTCTATTCCGGCTGGGCAATCTATTAGTATATAGTCAAATTCTTCTTTAAGCTTATCTGTTAAATTTTTCATTTGTTCTTCATTTACAGCACTTTTATCTCTTGTTTGTGCGGCTGGTAGTAGGTATAATTCTTTAAATCTTTTATCTTTTATTAATGCTTGTCTTAGTTTACATTTTTCTTCTACAACATCTACTATGTCATATACTATTCTGTTTTCTAGACCCATTACAACATCTAAGTTTCTTAATCCAATGTCTGTATCTATTAAACATACTTTTTTTCCTTCTACTGCTAAACTTGATCCTAAATTTGCTGTTGTTGTTGTTTTTCCTACTCCACCTTTTCCTGATGTTATAACTATTACTTCTCCCATAATTCTCCTCCTTAGGATTTTAAAAACACTCTTTTTATAGCTATTATCATACAACGAAAAGGCTAAAAAGTCAATGTCTTTGTTTAATAAAATGTCATAAATATTTCTAAAATATTACAAAATGATTACAAATCCACTAAAAATAAGTATGTAATTTTATTACATACTTATTTTTTCTTAGTTAATAAATTGTTGGTCTGAAAGCTAATGCATAATGTGCCGAATTGCTATAACTGGTTCCAGCTCCTGCTAATCCCCAATATCCGTTATCTCTATAACTTCCTCCTCTGCAAAGGCATATATTGCTTGAATTTATTTCTAATGTGCATTCCCACTGATTTCCTGAAAAATCATATATATTGGCTCTTTTTGTGTATTCTGATGCTCCTGCTGTTAATAATACATAATAATTTATATTCTCATTAGTTTTACTGCTTGCAATATAATTTTCTGTATCTGTTGAGAATGTTTTCCATACACATGTTGAATTTCCTGGTTTTGTAAGATATTTTCCTCTTAATAATGTAATAGAATTATTTTTGTAATTTCCCCATCCTTTACTATCTGTTTTAAAATCTGCTACTGTTAAATCTGTTCTCTCTTCTAGAAATTTGCATGTTAAATTCCATTGAATTCCAAACATCAAACTACTTGTTTTTCCTTCTGGTGCTAATTTTTCTGATAATTTTTCTGCTTCTTGGCTTGTTACAAAATTATACGGTATTAAATCAGCTTTTACACCTACATCGTTTGTTACTCCTGTTGTTTTTGTTCGTGTTATATTATTTTTGGTTGCTGTTTCATCTCCTGCTTCATATCTTCCTATCCAAAATCCACCATTATTATATATACTTTTTAACATAGCTTTCTTTTTCTGATTATATTGTTCTTCTGTTAATCCATATATGCTTTCTGAATACCATTCATCTTTGCATCCACTTATTTTATAAGTTTTAGAATAATTTTGCATTATTTTTTCAATATTTTCATAATCTTCATCACTTGTTGGTGTTACTGCTCCATCTATTAAATATGCTGAATCTGTATATATTGTTTTTGGAACTTCTATCCATACCCATTCATTCTGTTTTTCATCTCTTGCTACTAATCCATTTTTTATCATATTCATATTTTCACTTTGGCTTACTTGAAAACCTTTTGGTACAATTGCAGTATTTCCATCTGAGTCTTTATATTTGGCTTCTTTTGTATATATTTCTGACCAATCTTTTACTTCTGTATATGTAACTCTTCCTTCTGAGTTTCTGAAATATCCTTTATTTGTGTTTACGCTTTTTAAAAATTCATCTGATTTTTGATTGCTATCTAATTTTATACTACTTGGAACTTCTTCTAGTTCTATAATTTGTTTTGTCCATGTATATTGATTTTTATTTGCACTATTTATTGTATCTTTTATGTAATTTGATATAACTATACTTTCATTTCCAGAGCTATCTACTGTCTTTCCAATGTAATAATATCCATCAGGTATTAATATTCTGTCGATATATCTTAAATCAACAGTTGTTTCATCTGGTTCGGTATAATCTGTATAATATGTTGTATATGTATCATTATTTTTTACATCAATTCCTTGAACATAAAATATATTATGACTGTTTTCATTTATTATATATACATCTATATATGAGTTTGCATTACTTTCATTATTTTTGATATTTTCATAGTCTTTACCATAATTTAAAGTAATTCCTTTCATTGCTTCTAAGTCTATTACGTAAAAATCACCTATGTCGTTATTTTTACTTAATACGTCTGACAGTCCACCTATATTTGTGTATTTGGTTTTTGCTGGTAGTTCTCCATATTCGTTATAAAATTCAGATACTTTTTCTCTCAATAATTCTATGTCATTATATAGCTTTGTTCTTTTTTGTACTTGTATTGTGTCATTTGCATTGTATATTAGTGTGCTTGTTATTATTAATAAAACTATGATTGTTATTACTAATGTTGATAATGTTATACCATTTTCTTTTTTAATTTTATTTTTCATCATTGGCATTCTCCTTTTTCTTTAGTATAGTTTACTATTAAATTGTTTCTTTTTCAAGTTTTTATCTAATGATTTATAAATTTATTTTATATTTTGTTATAATTTAGTGAGAATTTCTTGTATGTGGTGCTTCCACTATTTGTTTTGAAAAATTGAA
>FR901944.1 GCA_000438255.1 Clostridium sp. CAG:389 | reverse complement strand
TTTTATTAATTTAAATAATTTAGAAAATATAAATTTTGAAATTGAAAAAAATCAAAAAAATCTAAATAATAAAAAAATTGAATTACATACTTTGAATTTGGATAAAAAAAATATAGAACCACAATTAGATAATTTGTCAAAAATAGAAGAAGAATTGGTTAACAATAATAATAAAATGTCAACTCTACAAAATTTAAATATAAGTATGAATTTGGCAAAAGAAGTTTTAAATGAGGCGTATGAAAAAATGAAAAATTCAGTAACCCCTAAGTTTACAGAGAATTTATCTAATAATATTTCTAATATAACAAATGGTAAATATGATAAAGTTATGTTTAATGAAAGTGATGGTCTAATTGTTGCATTGGAAAATGGAGATTATGTTCCTGTTAATAGATTTAGTATTGGAACTATTGATCAATTATATTTATCATTAAGACTTTCTATGATTAATGAACTTTCGGATGAAAGTGTTCCTATTTTCTTAGATGAGGCTTTTGCTTTTTATGATGATGATAGATTGGAAAATATTTTGGAATATTTAAATACAAAGTTTTCTGATAGACAAATTATTATTTTTACTTGTACCAATAGAGAAAAAAATATTTTAAAAAATAAAAATATTGATTATAATTATATAGAGTTGTAAAATTCATAGTTTTGTAGTATAATACCAAAAGGATATAAAATTGGAAGACAAAATTTGAAAAATTTTGGATGACGATGAACGGAGCGAAGCGCAGTGAAAGGAGAATTTTTATGTTTGAAAAATTAGAAGCAGTAGAAAAAAGATATGAAGAATTAACAAAAATGATAAGTGACCCAGAAGTAATATCAAATCAATCAGAATGGCAAAAATTGATGAAAGAGCATGCAAGTATAGAAGATATAGTTTTAAAATTTAGAGAATATAAACAAGCAAAACAAGCAATGGATGAAGCAAAAGAAATGATGGAAGATAAAGAACTAAAAGAATTAGCTGAAATGGAATATTATGATAATAAAGAAAAATTACCTAAATTAGAAGAAGAGCTAAAATTCCTATTAATTCCAAAAGATCCAGATGATGATAAAAATATTATTTGTGAAATAAGAGCTGGTGCTGGTGGAGAAGAAGCAGCATTATTTGCTGGAACATTATTTAGAATGTATACAATGTATGCTGAAAGAAAACATTGGAAAATGGAAGTTTTAAATGAAAATGAAACAGGACTTGGTGGTTATAAAGAAATAACATTTATGGTTACTGGAAAAGGTGTATATAGTAGATTAAAATTTGAGAGTGGTGTACACAGAGTTCAAAGAGTTCCAGATACAGAAAGTAGTGGTAGAATTCATACATCAACTGCAACTGTTGCGGTACTTCCAGTTGTAGAAGATGTTGAGATAGAAATAAATCCAGCAGATATTAAAATGGAAGTTTTCCGTTCTTCTGGTGCTGGTGGACAACATATTAATAAAACATCATCAGCTGTAAGACTTATACATGAACCAACAGGTATTGTTGTAGAATGTCAAACAGAGAGATCTCAATTCCAAAATAGAGATAATGCTATGAGAATGCTTAGAACTAAATTGTATGAAATGGAAAAACAAAAACAAGATAGTGAAATTTCAAATGCTAGAAAATCACAAGTTGGTTCTGGTGATAGAAGTGAAAAAATTAGAACTTATAATTACCCACAAGGTAGAATTACAGACCATAGAATTGGTATGAGCATTTATCAAATGGAGAATTTCTTAAATGGTGATATAGATGAGATGGTTGATAATTTAATTGCAGCAGATAGAGCTGAAAGACTAAAAGGGGAAGAAGAATAAAATAAAATAGCTAATATATTTTGTATAATGATGTACAAAATGTATTGGCTATTTTTTATTTAAAAAATTTAAAATATTTAATATTAGTTGAACATCTCTATCTGATAATTTGCTTATTTCAAGAGATAGTTGATCTATAATATTTTTTCTATTATTATTTATATAGTTATCTAATAATTGAGAAATATTTATATTTAAAGCATTTGATAAATCTATTAGTGCAATACAACCGGGTAAATAAGTTCCATTTTCTAAACCGTAGATATAATTGGCAGATAAGTTACTTTTTTCAGCTAATTCTTCCCTTGTAAGTCCATTTTCTTTTCTAAATTTTAATAAATTTTTTCCAAGACTTTTTGCAATGTCTGATCTTCTTTTATCTTCTTCAGATTTTTCCATAGTATACCTCCAATTATTACAATTATAAAATAAAAAATCTAAATGTAAACAAAGTAGCCTTATACTTTTTAATAGTAAACTTATAAAAAATATAATGTTTTCTAACAATTTCTACAACAATACTTATAAAATAGTATAAGTATTGTTAGAAAAAATATAAGTAAACTATCAAAAACTATTTACAATTTTCAACATAAATGGTATATTAAACTTAAAATGTGACAAATAATAAAAAATTGAAAAGGAGGTGAATCATAATGACAGAAAAAGGCAAAGCAATTTTAGCTTATGTATTTACTTGGGTAGGAGGTTTAATTGTATTATTTGGATTTAAGGATAATACAAAAAATACAAAAATTCATGCTGCACAAGCAATTGTTATAGGAATTGCATATATGGTTATCTTAGCAGCATATAAACTTATACCTATTTATATACCATTTTTTAAAACATTTATTTATGGTCTTTATATAGTTTTAATTATTATTGGAATAGTTAAAGCAAATAAAGATGAAGATCCAGAATTACCAGTTGTTGGTAATATTGCAAAATCTATATTTGGTAAAAAAATAGATGAGTAGTGAAAGAAGGGGAAAACATATGACAAGAAAAAAATATTTAATTTTGATATTAATAATTATAGGAGCAATTATCTTTTTAATTCCCAATATTGCAAATGCAGCAGTTGGAGTTACTAAAAATGTATATTCAAATAATGGAAGTACAAAATTTAATTTTACAGGACTTACATTAAATACAACACATGAATATGAATTTGGACTTACTAAAACTGCTGCAACACAAGTAGAAACTTGGCATTTAATAACAGAATATACAGCTACTACTGCAACAATAGATATAATTACAACCACTAATGATTTAAGAGATGTTGTGAATGCAGTGAATACAGGGTATATTACAATAAAAGATAAAACAGCAGATACAGTTGTTTTGCAACCATATGCTATTGATTTAAAGATTCCATTTTTAAAAGTAACAAATACAACAGTTTTACAAAATGGAAAGGAATTTGATTCTAATGAGAGTCAATGTATAAGTGTAGCAATAAGAAATGCTGCGAATAGTACAGCATATTATCAATATGAAAAAATTACAGATACAAATATTATAAATAAATATAAAGAAATAAAAGCAAAAAATGGAGATGTTACAACCTTACAAAATTCTTTAAAAACAAGCATTCCACAAGGCAGTTGGACTAAATGGAGATATTGGAATGGACATGTTGACAGTAAAGGAATGAATGGATATGGTTATCCAGTAAGACAAATATCAGCACCAGATACAGGATTGTATTATTTATGGGTTTATTTTTCAGGAAATAATTTAAAAGATATATATGGATATATTTTACTTGATAATTTACAACCAGATATTGCATTAGATGGAATTACACTTGCTAAAACAGCTAATGTAGAATTAGGGAAAACTTTAACATTAAAACCTACTTTTAATCCATCAAATGCAACAAATAAAATTGTTACATGGACATCAAGTGATGAATCAGTTGCAACTGTTGATAATGCTGGAAAAGTAACACCTAAAAAAATAGGATCAACTATAATTACAGTAACATCACAAGATGGTAGCAAAAAAGCAACTTGTACTGTTACAGTAGTAGCAGCTTCAACAAACAATTCAACTAGTGATAAAAATAACGAACAAAATTATAATAATAAGCAAAATTCTAATGGTACAAATAGTACAACAAATGGAAAACAAGATTCAACAACTGCAACAGGAAGCTTACCACATGCGGGCGCTGGAATAGGACTAGTTTTAAGCATATTAGGATTAGTAGGAGTTGGAACATTTACATATTTTAAATATAATAAATTAAGAGATGTAAAATAAATATATAATAAATTATAAATAGATAACATATAAATCTAGTAATATTGTAAAAAAGGAGAAATCGCTGTGAATGAGATTTTAAAAACAACATTACTAGGTTTATTTTTTGGTACATTTGGAACAACAATAGGAGGAATACTAGGTATAATAATCAAAAAGAATTCTAACAAATTTTTAAGTTTTATATTATCATTTGCATCAGGATTAATGATGTCTATAATATGTTTTGATTTAATACCAGAAGCACTAGGGATTAGCAGTATATATGGAATTGTATTTGGAGTATTAATAGGAATAATATCCATGATTTTTTGCGATGTGATAGTTCAAAAAAATTTTAGTAAAAAACAACAAAAGTATGCAAAAAATAATGATTTATTAAAAACTGGAATAATTGTCTCAATTGGTTTGGCAATACATAACTTTCCAGAAGGTTTGGCAATTGGTTCTGGCTTTGAGGCTTCTATGCGTTTGGGACTTGGTTTGGCAATTGCAATTTGTTTACATGATATACCAGAAGGAATATCGATGGCTGTTCCTATGAAAAATGGAGGAATGTCAAAGACAAAAGTTATTTTTTATGTAATATTATCTGGTATTACAACAGGTGTTGGTGCATTTTTTGGAGCAATAATTGGTTCAATTTCACAAACTGTAATAGCAGTTTGCCTAAGCTTTGCGGCTGGTGCAATGCTATATATTGTTTCTGGGGAACTGATTCCGGAGTCTAATAAATTATACAATGGTAGAATGTCTGCTATTGGTAATATGATTGGATTTATAATTGGAATTTTTGCAACACAATTATAAAAATTGTAACAAAAATAGCGAAAAAATGTTTGAAAAAACTTTGGAAAACTATTGACTTTATAAATGCAAAATTATATAATCTTGAAAGCAAAAAAGAGAATATAAACTGTAATAATAAAATGAAAAATTCATAGGAAGGATGAAAAAATGCAAGATATATTAAAAGGATTAAACGATAAACAATATGAAGCAGTAGTAAATACAGAAGGACCATGTTTAGTAATAGCAGGAGCTGGAAGTGGAAAAACAAAAGTATTAACACATAAAATAGCATATTTAATAGGAGAAAAACAAGTAAAACCATGGAACATATTAGCAATAACTTTTACAAATAAAGCAGCAAATGAAATGAAAGAAAGAATAGGAAATTTGGTAGGAGATGTAGCAGAAGATATATGGATGGGAACTTTTCACTCAATATGTGTACGTATACTAAGAAGATTTATAGATAGAATTGGATTTGATTCATCATTTATAATATTTGACACATCTGACCAAAGAACGTTAGTAAAAACTTGTATAAAATCAATAGGATTAGATGACAAAATGTTTACAGATAGAAGTGTTTTATCAGAAATAAGTAATGCAAAGAATGAAATGCTAGAACCAGAACAATATACAGTAAGAGCAAATGGAGATTTCAGAAAAGAAAAAATTGCATTAGTATATGAAATGTATCAAAAACGATTAAAAGAGAATAATGCAATAGATTTTGATGATATTATAAATTATACAATCAAAATTTTAATGGAAAATCCTGATGTTTTAGAATATTATTCAGATAAATTTCATTATGTATTAGTTGACGAATATCAAGACACAAATAAAGCACAATTTACATTAGTAACAATGCTTGCTTCAAAAAACGGAAATATAACAGTTGTTGGTGATAATGACCAAGGAATTTATAGTTTTAGAGGAGCAGATATTTCAAATATTTTAAATTTTGAAAGAGACTTTCCTGGAACAAAAATAATTAAATTGGAACAAAATTATAGATGTACAGGAAACATATTAAAAGCTGCTAATGCTGTAATAAAAAATAATGAAGTTACATATAAAAAGGAATTATGGACAGAGAATGAAGTTGGAAACTTGCCAGTAGTTTATTCTGCAAATAATGAATATGATGAAGGTACATATATAGCACAACAAATAGAACATTTAAGAAGAGAAGAATATTATAAATATTCAGATTTTGCTATTTTGTATAGAATGAATACTCAATCAAGAGCAATAGAAGAAATTTTAAGAAGAGAAAGCATTCCGTATAAAATTATAGGTGGTCTTAAATTCTATGAAAGAAAAGAAATTAAAGATATAATTTCATATTTAAGATTAATTCAAAATCCATCAGATAATTTAAGCCTAAAAAGAATAATTAATGAACCTAAAAGAGGAATTGGAAAAACAAGTTTAGATAAAATAGAAGAATTATCAAACAATACAGGAATTCCAATGTATGAAATTATAAAAAATGCAGAACAATATGGATTAAATAGAGTGTTTTTAAATTCAAGAGAATTTGTTAATGTAATAGAAGAATTAAGAACAAAAAAAGATAATATGAAGATATCAGACTTAATAAAAGAAACTCTTAAAAAATCAGGATATACAAAAGCGTTAGAAAATGAAAATACAATAGAAGCAGAAAATAGAATAGAAAACTTGGACGAGTTTTTAACAGTTGCAATAGAATTTGAAGATGAATCAGCTGATAATAAATTAAGTGATTTCTTAGAGGGAATAACATTATCAAGTGATATAGACAATATGGAGGAAACAGAAGAAAACGTAACACTTATGACATTACATAGTGCAAAAGGCCTAGAATTTCCAGTAGTATTTTTAGTTGGAATGGAAGAAGGAATATTTCCAGGATATAAATCTATTGGAGAACCAAAAGAACTAGAAGAGGAAAGGCGTCTATGTTATGTTGGAATTACAAGAGCCAAAGAACATTTATTTTTAACATGTAGTAAACAAAGAACTATTTTTGGTTCAACAAGTTGTAATCAAGTATCAAGATTCCTAAGAGAAATACCAAGTGATTTATTAGATGGTTATGATGAAACATTAGGAGAAAAGAAAGAAAGCAGTAATACATTTGGAGATTCAAAATATAGTTGGACATATGGAAGCAAAGATAATGGAAACATTAAAACATATAAAATTGATAAAAATGAACCAAAAGTTGTAGCAGCAAGTAGTAATTCAAATAATAATGGATTTATGTTTAGAACAGCAGAGAGCTTTTTAAATAATTTAACAAAGAAGAGTTCTGGTTCAAATGTAGATTTGTCTCAATATAAGGCAGGAGTTAGAATTTATCATAAGAAATTTGGTGAAGGTGTGATTAGCAATGTTGAGCCAGAGGGAGACGATTTAAAAGTTGATATCCAATTTGATAAGGTTGGACATAAACGATTAATGGCAAAATTTGCTAATTTAGAGATAATTTAATAATTTTTAGGAAGTCGGGGACAGTTTTTTGATCCTTAATATTAATGAGACGTTGTAAATGTTTGAAAATAAAAAAATTTCAAATATTTTACAACGTCTCTATGTTTTACATTGCTTTTTTAATTAAAAAAATCGAATAAAATTTTAAAAAATGTAAAAGATAATTAAAGAATAACGCTTATATATGCAAAATTAAATTTTGTTATAGGATTTGTTAAATGAAATTTTTAAAATTTTTAATGACAATGAAAAAAGAAGCGTAAAGAAAGGAAGATAAAAATGGCAGATTTAAATCAAATGGAATTACAAAATTTAAGACATTTTATAGGAGCACATGAAACAATTTATCAAAAATTAAATACTTATTCAGCACAAGCAGTTGATCCACAAATAAAACAATTATTTACAAAATCAGCACAGGATGCTTTAAATACTAAACAAAAATTAATGTCTTTTTTAAATAATTAGAAGGAGGGAATAACATGGATGAAAAAACTATGGTAAATGATATTTTAGCAGGTGTTAAATCAGATTTAACAGCATATCAAACTGCTATTTCAGAAGCAGAAAATATGGGGTTAAGACAGGCTTTTCAACAAATAAGAAATGGTGATGAGAGTTTTCAATATGAGCTTTTTAAAATTGCACAAGCAAAAGGGTATTATAAACCAGCTCAAAAGGCTTCTCAAACAGAAGTTGAAACTGTAAAGACAGAATTACAACAATAATTTTTTCTAGATATTTATAGTTCAATGAAAACAAGTAACAATTACTCTAAATGGTAATATATCAATATTTTTAGTCAAAAACATATCTGGGGTCTACCTTTGGGGCTTTGACCTTAAATATTGATATATTACCATTTAGAGTAATTGTTACTTGTTTTTACTGAACTGTGATTGTTTAATTACATTTTTTCCTTTATCTATTGCAAAAAAGTGAAAAAGAGTATAAAATATTGTCAGAATATTATAAGGAGAAGTTGTAATGTTTAAAAAAGTATTGATACATACAAGAAGGTCAATGAAATTGATAATCCTAATATCTGTTACTCTTTTATTTATACTAGCAATAGTAGCTTTGTTTTATAAAATAAGTTATAGTGTTAGTCTTGATGGGCAAATGTTGGGATATACAGATAATAAAAGTAAATTACAAACACAAATAAATGAATACATAGAAAATGGTGAAAGTGAAAATACAGCATTTGTTCAAATAGACAGTTTACCACAATATAAAATATGTCTTTTGAAGAGAGATGTAAAGTCTAATGATGATAGTATTTTTAATACGATAAAGTCTGGTGGAACTACTTATTATAGGTATTATGCTGTATTGGAGAATCAAGAGGAAAAAGTGTATGTGCCAAATTTTACAGAAGCGGAAGATATTGTTAATCAATTAAAGGAGAAAAATAGTGCTAATATTGATAATATAACTATTTCTGAGAAGTATGATACAGAATTAAAAGTAATGGATAATATAGACGATGCTGTTGCAAGTTTATATTCAAAGCCTCAAAATGTAGTTGTAGCTTCAACTAAAAAATCTAGTGCAACGAAACAAACTGCAACAGGAACTGTAAATACTAATATGACAATTTCTAGTACAAAAGTGGCATTAGGAGTGGCATTGATAAAACCTGTTTCTGGAATAATATCTTCTAGATTTGGGGTTAGAAGTTCAATAAGAAGTTCTGCTCACACAGGATTAGATATTGCTACATCAACAGGAACACCAGTAGCTGCTGCTGCTTCTGGAACAGTTACATTTTCTGGATGGAAGGGCTCATATGGAAATTTGATGGTTATTACTCATAGTAATGGTGTTCAAACATATTATGGACATTGTAGTAAATTATATTATAGTGCTGGAACTGCGGTATCACAAGGACAAACAATAGCTGCTGTTGGTTCAACTGGAAATTCAACAGGTCCACATTTACATTTTGAAATAAGAGTTAATGGAGTGGCATATAATCCACAAAATTATTTATATTAATAAAAACGATATGTTTAAATTATTGAATTTAAATATATCGTTTTTTGTTGTAGTGAAGCTTATTATAAAATTAGTTAATATAAATACATTATAGAAAGATAAATAATTTGATTTGTTTAAAGTCAAGTTTTAATGTTATATATAGTAACTACTGAATTGAAATAACATATG
>FR901943.1 GCA_000438255.1 Clostridium sp. CAG:389 | reverse complement strand
GGCTTTGCTTTTCTTTATGATTTGTTATCAAGAGAAGCTAAAAGAGATATGATTCATAGACTTATATCTATGATAGAAATTAAACGTGATAAAAACTACAATATTGAAATTAAAGATATAAAATTCACAGATGAATTTATAACTAAAAGCAGTAAAAAATACTTAAATATCTTAATACAATTATAAATGATAATAATATTGGAATTAAATTTCATAAAAAAATTAACGAAAATGATTTGAAAAATATGAAATCAAGCTATGATATTTTATCAATTATGAAAATGAAAAACAAAGAATATTCTAATGAATTTTTAGAAGAATTTATTAGTAAATCACAAAATCATTTATATATAAATGGCATTGTTAGTTGTCCGTATATTGAGAAAAATGTTATTAAAGATATTTTAATATTAGTACCTAAAAATGAATTAATTAATGAAATTTAAATGAGAAAGGAATGATAAAAAATGAAAGTTACTTATACAAAAAAAGGAGATTATTTATTACCAGATTTAACAATAAAAAAACAAGATTATAAACAAATTAATAAGTATGGATATTTAAGATTAGATTATATTAAAAATCATAAAAAAGGATTATATACTACACTTTTAATGAAAAATGAATTAACAAATCATCTTCTTTCAGTCAGTATTGAAGCAGAAAATAGATTAAATATTTTAATGGGACAATATAAAAAATCTAACCCATTACTATCTGAAAAAGTAAAAGTAATAATCAACTTGAATGGATAAAATTAATGAATAATTATAAAAACATTGCTGAAGAAGTTATATTAAATGAGTATATATTTATATAAAAAAATATCAAAAAAGAGGAAAAATTTAATCCTCTTTTTATATTTTACTAAGTATGGGAGTAAAAACTTTGTCTAGCAAGCACTGAATTTGTACTCCCGTACAAATTCTATTATGGGAATTCCCATACCCTTATTACAATACTACATTTGATTTTTATTTTCTTTTTTTATTTCAAAATTTATAGCTACAGTTGAAATTATAGAAAGAATAAAAATTACATAAAATATTTTTTGCCCAACAAATTTTGCTAATATAGCTAATATAGTAAATGTAATGACTTCAGTGAAACATAAACTCATTTGACCTACCGAAGATAATAGATCATTATCTTCTTTTGATTCTTTAATAATATTTTGAATAGATGTTTGAATTGAAGTATCATAGACTTTTGACACATTATCACTGACAGTTTTATTAAGTGAAATTATAAATTTATTTTTTACAAATAAATATACTAATGTAATACTAGTCTTAATAATTGTAACCAAATTATTTGCTTTTTTTATATTTTTATCTGTGTATTTGCCTATTAAAATAATAGTTACAGATTGAAATAAAAGTGACACTATCGTAACTACAGAAAATACCTTAAAATCCTTTAGTATTAAATATAAATATAAAGGCACAAATTGTCTTTCTATTATATGATTAGTTCGTAAAGCATAAATAATTTTATATTTACTTTTAATATTGATCAAATATTTTATACTTGTTTTAAAAACACTTGATTTTCTTTCGGGTTTATAGTCTATTCTTTGTATTAATAAATATTGAAGTATAAAGAAAACTGAAAGTATAATGAATAATATAAATGTACTATTACTGATAACTCCCCAAGCAACTAAACAACTGGCCAATACGGTGCCTAATATTTTGCTTATGCTATATAAACTATTAAACCTACCTCTATGCTTAGTTTCTACGTATTTACTAGATAATGAATCTGAAGATGGATTTGATAATCCATTTAACCCCATTGCTAATACAAATATAATTATATTTGATACTAAATTCTTATTGATTAATATAAAATAAGCATAAATTATATTAAATATATTTGAAATTAATATACATTTTGCAATACCGACTTTATTAGATATAGTAATAAATAATGGAGTTATTAATCCCATAATCAAAAATCTTATGCCATATATTAATAATATTATATATAGAGGTAATCCAGCTTTATACAACATAACAGTACCAAAAGTTTCACTTAATGCGTTTGCAAAATTATATGAAAATATACTTAAATACATATATTTATATTCTCTCTTGTAAAAATATTCTTGCATTTTTCCTCCTACAAATTTTAAATTTAATTAGATTGATTTTTAATAATATCCAAATTATTAATTTTATTATATATATCATACCAACTAAAACATCTATAAACATTTTTATTAGATATATTTTTATTGTATACATTGTTATAACATATAACTGGTATTTTTTTAGCAATTTCAACTATGTTTTCCGGTCTATCTTCAATCATAATGTCAATCTTTTTTTGTTTACATATAAGTGCTTTATTTTTGCTAAAAACTATTTCATCATATAAAACACTATTATCACAAAGCCATTTTTTTACTATATCTTGCATCTTTGTCTGATATTTGTTTTCAAAAGTTGTATAGTCTCTTGCTGTTATAATAATTATTTTATGTTTTTTTATTAATTTTTTTATAATTTCTGAAGCAAATGGTCTAATTTGAATATTTTTTGAATATTCAAATATATAATTATTTAAAAACAAATTATATTCATCTTCTGTAACATCAAAAATTTCCTTGCCATCAAATTTGTTATCACGAACTTTATAGTGAATATTATTCTCTAAAAAAAACTTTGTACCATAGTCTATTACATATTTTTTTTCATCTGTCAAAACACCATCTATATCTATTCCGATTTTCATACATATCTCCTAAAAAAGTATATTATATGAATATTATACTATAAATGTTAAAAATTTCATATACTCCCATTGAAATTTAATAAGATTTCATATATAATATTTTTAGAAAGAGAGCGTTGTAGTTCGTAAGCTGTTGCTTACCCGCTCCAATAACAAATCTGTTCGAACTTTTTATAGAACAGATGATATGAAAATCAATCAGAAATGGTTGATTTTTTCTTTTTTTAATACTGCTTTATCTAAATTGATTTAGTCGGAATCTCTTTTGTATTTTATTATATTAAATGGATAGTAACATTACACACACTATTACACCAGCAATCATTAACCATTTCTTTTTAGAAATTTTTTCTTTTAGTATAAAATAAGATCCTATAATAGTAATGATTATTGAACTAGAGTGTATTGGTTGAGCTAATGAAACAGGACCATCTACTAAACAGAATCTATAACTTAAATTAGAGACAAAATCAAATAAAATATAAGTAAATAAAAAATATGATTTATTTATATTTTTCAAATTATAATATTTCCAACTTTTAGTAAATAAACAATATAAAAGTACTATGAAAATTCCACAAAGACTATAATAAAATGTTACAACCAAAGGATTTATAAAAATATTTATATAATATTTATTTAACATTGATGATATTCCATTAAAAATGACAAACAACCATGCAAATATAATTCCTTTTTTACTATCTTTATCATCGGAAATTTTATCTTCTTTAACTATAAAGATTGTTAAACAAACGAGTATTAATGATATTATTAACTTTAAAATTGGTATAGATTCATTTAAAATAATAATTCCTAAAATTAAAGTAACTATTGTATTACACTTTCTAATTGGTATAACAGTAGAAACACTAGCATATTTTACAGATAATATTCCACATATATAGCCTATCATTTGACATATTGTTAAAGGTGCTATTTGTACAAAACTTTTAATATTAAATGTTGTTAAAACATCAGTAAATAAGATAGATACAATTACATATAAAATATGACTTATTAATAATCCAATTAATGCAATTGATTTTGCATTATTATTTTTAGAACATTTTTTCATAATGATAGATGCAAGACCTGATGTAAGTGTCGATAATAAACATAAAACAATCCACATATTTAAAAAAAACTACTTTCTAATAAAATTCTTTTTTACTATACAATAAATATTAGATTTTTCAATAGTATACTAAAAATATGTACAAAAACAAAATAATTGAATTAGTTGTATATAAAATAAAAAAATATTTGACATTAGGCAAAAAGATGATAAAATAATAATGAAATAAGAAAGGGTGAAAATATGGTAAATATAAAAAAATTAAAAGAATATGGATTTTTTAATATGAGTTCAAATGAACAAACAGAATTTTTAAGAAAACATAAATTTTTCAATTTAAGTAATGAAAATAAGATTAAATTTTTAGAAGAAACTGGATTATTTTATTTAGATATAAATGATGATCCACCAAATATTCCGTTAAAATCAGAAAACGTAGATTATTTAAAAACAAAACCAGAAAATGCTAAAAAAAATCAAATTTCAAATGTATGGAAAGAAGCATTTGTAAATAATGCGATAAAGAAACGGTATATTAAAAATAAATTCAACAAAAGGAATAGAAAATTTAAAAAAAGTTCAAACAGGAGCAATTATAACTGTTAATCATTTTAACCCATTTGATACATTTGCAATAGAAAAAACAATAAAAGATTCTGGAATAGAGAAAAGAGTATATAAAGTAATAAGAGAAGGAAATTATACAAATTTTCCGGGGAACATAGGACTTTACTTTAAAAATGATAATACATTACCATTGAGCCAGATACCAGAAACAATGGAGATTTTTGATGAAGCAGTAGAAAAAATTTTGGAAAATGGAGATTTTATAATAGTTTGTCCAGAGCAAAGTATGTGGCTTGATTACAAACAGCCAAAGCCATTTAAGTTTGGTGCTTTTAAATGGGCAACTTTGAATAATGTACCAATCATTCCTACATTTATCACAAGAGAAAATACAGAAATTCAAGACTATAATATAAATATAGGTACGCCAATTTATCCAGATAAAAAATTGACACCAAAAGAAAACATTAAAAAAATGAGAGATACCGATTATACTTTTTGCAAAGAAACATATGAGAAATTTTATGGAAAACCTGTATTATATAGAACAATAATGCATGAGGAACTACCACAATATGTTACATCAATACCAGAATTTGAAAAAACAATAGATAAGCAAGAGAATGAACTAGAACTATAATTTTGCTAAGAACTGTAACATAAATTTAATATGTATAAATTTGCGTTGAAAAACGATAATAAAAGCTAGAAAAGCCATCTTAGCGGCGTATTTCTAGCTTTTATTATATTCTACGGTTATAAATGTTTATAGTTTCGGTAATATAGAAACTATAAATTGTAACATTAAGTGTAATATAAATATCAAAAAATCACAAAAAACTGTTGATATTTTTAGTAAATTAATATAAAATCTAGAAAGACAAAAAGGAGGAAACAAATGATAACTTTAAAAGACATTAAAGAAAACCAAGAGCTAGACGCTCTAATAAGAGGATCACAAAAACAACTAAATGCAATAGGATACACAGAACATGGACATAGGCACATATCAATAGTATCAAAAAGAGCAGGAGATATATTAGAAAAATTAGGATATCCAGAAAGAACAGTAGAACTAACAAGAATTGCAGGATACATGCATGATATAGGAAACTGTGTAAACAGAGTAGACCATGCACATACAGGAGCAATACTTGCATACAACATTTTAAGAGAAATGGGAATGCCAATAGAAGAAATAACAGAAATAATGATGGCAATAGGAAACCATGATGAAAATACAGGAACAGCAGTAAGTGACATATCAGCAGCACTAATATTAGCAGACAAGTCAGATGTACATAGAGATAGAGTAGTAAACAAAAATCTATCTACATTTGATATACATGATAGAGTGAATTATGCTGTAACAGATGCAGATTTAATAATTGATGAAAAAGAAAGAAAAATAAAATTAAAATTAACAATAGATACAACAATATGTCCAGTACTTGATTATTTTGAAATATTTATGCAAAGAACTATGATGTGCAAATATGCTGCAAAATACCTAAAAATATGGTTTGAATTAATAATAAATGATACAAAATTATTATAAAAATTTAAGAAGCCATGAACAAAAATATACAAGATTTGACATACGAAATTTTTGAGAAAATTTTTGAATGACAATGAAAGCGTATAGAGAAATGAAAGGAATGAAATATAAATGAAAAAAGAAAATAAAAACATAATGAAAAATATAAAAATATTAACAATTATATTATTAATTGTATTAGTATCAATAATAGGATTTTTTGGAATCTATAAACAAAATAAAAATCAAATGTCTAACATAGTAAAAGACTATTCATATGCAATGGATTTAAATGGAGCAAGAACATTAAAATTAGTATTAAATTCAGAAAACAGTGATGAAGAAAAAACAGAAGAAAATTATCAAAAAGCAAAAACAATAATAGAAAAAAGACTAAAAAAATTAGGTGTTGAAGAATATAAAATAGCATTAAATAGTGAAAATGGAGAGATGATAATTCAAATGCCAGAAAACACAAGTACAGATTCAATTGTTTCAAATTTAACAACAGTAGGAAAATTTGAAATAATTGATAGTGAAACAAATGAAGTATTATTAGATAATAATTCAATACAATCTTCAAGTGTATTATATAATACAACAAAATCAGGAACATCTGTATACTTAGAAATAGCATTTAATAAAGAAGGAAAAAGTAAATTAGAAGAAGTAAGCAAAACATATGTAAAATCAAAAAACACTACAACATCAGAAAATAATACAAGCACAGAAAATACAACAACAGAAGATACAAATAGTTCAGAAGAAACAAACACAACAACAGATACAACAACATCAACAGAAAAGAAAATAACAATGAAAATTGATGACAAAGAAATAATGTCAACATATTTTGAAGAACCAATAACAACAGGAAAAATACAATTATCAGTAGGTTCAGCATCAACAGATACAACAACATTAAATGGATATATACAACAAGCACAAAATGTTGCAACAGAACTAGATTGTGGAAAATTACCAGTTAAATATGACTTAGAAAAAAATCAATATATATTATCAAATATATCAAAACAAGACTTAACATATATAGTAATTGCAATAACAGTAATTGCAGTAATAGCAATAATAATATTAACAATAAAATATAAATCAAATGGATTATTAACAGGAATAGCATATGTTGGATTTACAGCATTATATTTATTATTAATAAGATATACAAATGTAACAATATCAATAGAATCAATTTTTGCAATAGCAATAGTTTTAATATTAAACTATATATTTACAGCAATGTTATTATATAACATTAAAAAATTAAAAGAAGAAAAAACTGAAAATGTTATGAATGAATCAATATCAAAAACATATATAAAATTCTTTGATAGAATAATACCAATCTGTATTATGGTAGTAGCATTTTGCTTTGTGAAATGGACACCAATGAGTAGTTTTGGAATGACAGCTTTTTGGGGAATTGTAATGATTGCAATTTATAATGCAGTAGTAACAAATTCATTAATGAAAATAAAAAACAAATAAATATATAAGTGATAACAACTATGTTTGAGCCAAGAAAGGAATGAAATTAAAAATGAAACAAAAAAGTACAAAAATAATAATTGCATTAATAGCAATTATATTAATAGCAGGAATAGTAATGACATTTACAAAAGGATTAAAATTTAACTTAAATTATGCAAATAGCAAGAAAATTGAAATAAATATTGGAAAAGAATTTGAAGAAAAAGATATCAAAGAAATAACTGATGATGTTTTTGGAAAACAACCAGTTTTAATTCAAGCAATAGAAGTATATAAAGATGCTGTAAGTATAACAACAACAGATATTACAGAAGAACAAAAAAATACTTTAATAACAAAAATAAATGAAAAATATGGTAAAGAAATATCAACAGATGATGTAACAATAGAAGAAAATGGACACATCAGAGGTAGAGATATAATAAAACCATATATTACACCATTTATAATTGTAACTGTAATAATATTAGCATATTTAGCTATAAGATATTATAAAATAAATTCATTAAAAGTAATAACTAAATCATTTATAACAATTGTTATAGCACAATTATTACTATTATCAATAATAGCAATTACAAGAATGCCAATAGGACTATGGACAATGCCAACAGTATTAGCTATATTTATAATCTCAATATATATGATTACAACAAAGTTTGATAAAGATTTAGAAGAAAAAACAAAAGAAGATAATTAAAACCTAGGAAGGAAAGAGAAAATATGGGAAACATAGTTTTACTTGATGACTTAACAATAAACAAAATAGCAGCAGGAGAAGTTATTGAAAGACCGGCTTCTGTAATAAAAGAAATGGTTGAAAACTCAATAGATGCTGGTGCAAACAATATAACAGTTGAAATAAAAAATGGTGGGATTTCATATATAAGAGTTTCAGATAATGGAAAAGGAATTGCACCAGATGATTTAGAAATTGCCTTTGAAAGACATGCAACAAGTAAAATAAGAAAAGCAGAAGATTTAGATGTAGTAACATCAATGGGGTTCAGAGGAGAAGCATTAGCAAGTATAGCAGCTATTGCAAATGTTGAACTAACTTCAAAAACAGAGAGTCAAGACACAGGGTATAAAATAATAGTAGAAGCTGGAAATGTCTTAGATAAACAAGAAGTTGGATGCCAAACAGGAACAAGTATAGTTGTAAAAAATCTATTTTTTAATACACCAGTAAGATATAAGTTCTTGAAAAAAGATTATACAGAAGCAGGCTATATAGAAGATGTTATAACAAGAATAGCTTTGGTAAATCCCAATATTGCAATAAAACTTATAAATACAGGAAAAACAGTAATACAAACAAATGGTAATGGAGATATAAAAAGTGTAATTTATAGTATATATGGAAAAGATGTAGCAACTGGAATTTTACCAGTAGATTATACATATGAAGATATAGAAGTTACAGGTGTTATAGGAAAACCTGAAATAGCAAGATCAAATAGAGCAAATCAATTATTTTTCGTAAATAAAAGATATATAAAAGACAAAGTATTATCATCTGCAACAGAACAAGCTTTTAAAGGATTAATACCTATTGGAAAATATGGATTCGTAATTTTAAATATTACAATGAATCCATCAAAAGTTGATGTAAATGTTCATCCTGCAAAATTAGAAGTAAGATTTGAAGAAGAAAATAAAATATTTCAATCAATATATCATGCAATAAAAAATACTTTATTAGAGAGTGAATTAGTTGCTAACACTGAAAAAAGTGAAGATAAAGAACCAGAAGAAAAAAATGAACAATCAAAAGGATTATTTGATTTTAGAAAAAATGAAACTCAAAAAATAGAACAATATAATGATGCAGAAAGCAAAATAAAAACAAATGTTGATTTTAAACAATTTAACATGGGACAAGGTGGGCCTGTAAATACTGCTGATATATTGGAACAATTGAAAAAAATGAGAGAAGACCTACAAAAACAAATAAATGGTGAAGAAGAATCAACACAAATAGCTGAAAAAGAAGAAATAGAAACAAACACTCAATCACAAGATGATATTGAAAAAATAGAAACAAACGGTGAACTACAAGAAAGTAATCAAGAAACAGAAACAGATAACGAATTACAAGAAAATAATAAAGAAACAGAAATAGAAAATGAACAGCAAAAAAGTAACCAAGAAACAGAAAAAGACAGCGAATTACAAGAAGATGACAAAGAAACAGAAATAAAAAATGAACCACAAGAAAAGCTAGAACAAATACAAGAACAAATAGAAAAACTAGAAAACTTAAACTATGACGAAACACCAGAACTAGACTTTAACACAATGTATGAAAAACTATTTGGAACAAAACCAATAGAAACACCACTAGAACAAAAAAAGGAAGAACAAAAAGAAGAAAATACAGCAATAGATTTAATAAAAAACAATGTGTCAGTATTTGAAGACAGTGAAGAATATCAAAGACCAATATACAAATTTATAGGAATTGCATTTAATACATACATAATAATAGAAATGGACAAAGAAATGTACATAATAGACCAACATGCAGCACATGAAAGAATTATGTATGAAAAAGTAAAAAACAACTATTATAGTGAAAATTCAAAAGACTCACAAATGTTACTATTACCAGATATTATAACATTATCACATAAAGAAATGGAAATAGCAAAAGACAATATGGATATGTTTGAAAAAGCAGGATTCAGTCTTGAAGAATTTGGAGAAAATACTATAAAATTAACAGGTGTACCAACAGTGTGCATAGACATAGATAATAAAGAATTATTCTTAGAAACATTAGACGAAATAAATGCAATAGCAAGAACTGCAAAACAAGAAAAAGAAGAAAAATTTATAGCAACAGTAGCATGTAAAGCAGCAGTAAAAGCTAATATGGTATTAGATAAAGCAGAAGTTGAAAATTTAATGGATAAATTATTAGAATTGCCAAACCCATTTACATGTCCACATGGAAGACCAACAGCTATTAAAATGAGTAAATATGATATAGAAAGAAAGTTTGCAAGAAAATAAACAACTAATAAAAGAAAGGAAAAGAAAGATGACACTAATTTCAACAATAATGCTAATAATGTTCTTGATTTTATTAGCATGGACGTGGAACAGTTTAGGAACAATAGAAAAGAAAACAAAAATCATATTAATAACATGTGGAATACTAGCAGTATATATATTAACATTAATAATTTTCAGCATATCAAAAATAGGAATAACATATGAAAATAAAGAAGCAATGAAAACAATACAAAACGTATTTGTAATACTATTTTCAATAATGAATGGATATGTAATATTACCATTCATATTTAAAAAATTAGAACAAATAAATAATGACGAAATAGAAAAAGAAAAAATAACAAAAAGTATTATTTTTTTAGTAGCTACTATTATATTTATATTTGTTTTTGAAACTTCATATTTTGGAAATATACAAAATAATATTTTAACAATGATTAATAGATAAAAACAGAAAGGATAATGTAATGGAACCTAAATCAAAAGTTATAGTAATATGTGGACCTACTGCGTCAGGAAAGACAGCATTATCAATAGAATTAGCAAAAACAATAAATGGAGAAGTTATATCAGCAGACTCAATGCAAATTTACAAAGATATGGATATAGGAACAGCAAAACCAACAAAAGAAGAGATGCAAGGAATTCAACATTATCTTTTAGACTTTATATCACCAGATGAAAGATATAGTGTTGCACAATATAAACAAGATGCAAAAAAAGCAATAAAAGAAATATTACAAAAAGGAAAAAAACCTATAATTGTAGGAGGAACGGGCTTATATGTGGATAGCCTAATATATGAAATTGAATATAATGACATAGAATTAGATGAAAATTACAGAAAAGAATTAGAAGAAATAGCAGAAAAACAAGGACTAGAAATTTTATATAAAAAAGCCTTAGATATAGATCCAATAGCGATGGAAAAAATAAGCGAAAATGATAAAAAAAGAATAATGAGGGTTTTAGAAATATATAAAGCAACTGGAAAAACAAAAACACAACAAGAAATAGAATCAAGACAAAAACCGATAGAATATGACTATAAAGTTTTTGCGATAAATTGGGATAGAGAAAAATTATATCAAAGAATAAATAAAAGAGTTGACATAATGATTGAACAGGGATTGATAGAAGAAGTAAAAAATATTTTAGAAAAATATAATAAATTTCCAACAGCATTGCAAGGATTAGGATATAAAGAAGTAGTAGATTACTTAAATGGAATATATACAAAAGAAGAAATGATAGAAAAAATAAAAATGGAAACCAGAAGATATGCAAAAAGACAATTAACATGGTTTAGAAAAAATAAGCAAACAACATGGCTTGAAGGAACAAATGAAATACAAAATAATGTAAATATTATTTTGGAGGTATCAAATATTGAAAGAAGAAAACAAAATAACTAAAAAGAAAGTTAATAGAAAAAAAATAATTATATATATTGCACTAGTGTTGATATTAATATATTTAGCATATGCAGTTTACCTTTTAGTAAGACAACCAACAGATAAAGTTACAGTTGAAAAAGGAACCTTATATTTAGAAGAAACAGACATTGGATACATAATAAGAAATGAACAAGTAGTAAAAGGGAATAACTACAAAAATGGAATGGAAAGAATAAAAAATGAAGGTGAAAAAACAGCAAAAGACGATTCTATTTATAGGTATTACAGCAAAAATGAAGAAAAATTAAAAGAACAAATTGCTGAATTAGATACAAAAGTACAAGAAGCACTACAAGGACAAACATCAATAGATTCTACATTAAAATTAGCAGATATAAAATTATTAGAAAATCAACTAGATGAAAAAATTGCACTATTAAGCAAAACATCAGATATATCAAAAATAACAGAATACAAAAAACAAATAAATGATATTATAAGTAAAAAAGCAAAACTAACAGGAGAATCAAGTTCAGCAGGAACATACTTAAAACAACTTTATAATCAAAGAACAAAACTAGAAGAACAGCTAAATTCGGGAGCAGAATATATAAAAGCACCAGAAAGCGGAATTGTATCATATAAAGTTGATGGATTAGAAGAAACATTAACACCAAATAATTTTTCAACATTAAGTAAAGAATTTTTGGAAAAATTAAAAATAAAGACAGGACAACTAATAGCAACAAATGATGAATGTGGAAAAATTATTGATAGTTCAAAATGTTATATTGCAACAATATCAGATTCAGAACAAGCAAGAAAGACATCAGTTGGAGATTCTGTAAAAGTAAGATTATCTAGCAATAAAGTTATAAAATCAACAGTGGCATATGTATCACAAGAAAATGAAGAAGAGACTTTAATAGTATTAGAAATAAATAAACAAATAAGTGAACTTGCAAATTATAGAAAAATATCATTTGATTTAATTTGGTGGAATGAATCTGGATTAAAAGTACCAAATCAAGCTATTGTTGAAGAAAATGGAATTAATTATGTTGTTAGAAATAGGGCAGGATATTTAGACAAGATAGCTGTAAAGGTCACAAAGAAAAATGATAAATATTCAATTGTTACTAATTACAGTACAAATGAATTAAAAGAATTAGGATTTTCAAGTACTGATATTAACTCAATGAAAAGTATTTCAATATATGATGAACTTATATTAAATCCAGATTTAAGTAAGGTAAATTAATAAATGTTACAATAATATTACAATAATATTAAAGTTTTATTACATTTATAAAAACTATTGACAATAAAGAAAAAAAAGTAGATACTATTAGCATAATATGTAAGAAAGTTTTAGGAGGTTTTTTTATGTCAGGAGCATTAATGAACAAAGTTTGGGATTTATTTGGAATGGATTCAGCAGAACCAGAAGAATATGATGACGAAAACATATATGATTATGATAATGAAGAAGACGAAGTAGAAGATAAAAAAATATTTGGTAGAAAAAATAACAATAAGGTTGTAAATATGCCACAAGCACAAGGACAAGCTATAAAAATGGTTATTTCACAACCAACAACATTTGAACAATCAGATGAGATATGCAGTTTCTTAAAAGAAAAGAAATCTGTAATTGTTAATTTGGAATATGTAAACAAAGATGTTGCTAGAAGAATAGTAGACTTTATTAGTGGTGGAGTTTATGCATTAGACGGATATATCCAAAAAGTTTCAAATTCAATCTTTTTAGTAGCACCATCAAACTATGAAATAACAAATGAAATGGCAAGAGAAGAAATGAAAAACAAACTATCAGTTTCATGGTTAAAAAATAACAATGTAAATAATTAGTATAGTTTTTTACAGTGTAGGAGGAAAAAATGATTACACCATTAGATATAGATAATAAAAAATTTTCAAAACAGATGGTAAATGGATATAATGTTGAAGAAGTTGACGATTTTTTAGATGAATTAACAACTGATTATTCAAAAAATTACAAAGAAGTTAATGAATTAAGAGCAAAAGTTGAAGAATTGAATAATAGTTTAGTTCAATATAAAACAATTGAATCAACTTTACAAAATACATTAGTTATGGCTCAATCAACAGCAGAAGAAGTAAAAAATGTTGCAAAACAAAAAGCTGACCAAATAGTAGAAGAAGCAAAATCAAATGCCCAAAAACAAGTAGATGAATTAAATAATGAGATTTTAATGAAACAAAAAGAATTAGATGATGTAAAAAAACAATTTGATATATATAAAGCCAAAATGGAATCTTTATTGATTTCACAATTAGAATTATTAAAAGATGTTAATAAAGATGACTAAAATTAGGATTGGAGATTAAATCTTCAATCTTTTTTGTATTATAGAAAAGTCTATTATCGGGTGATATTTTTATTGAAGTGTAACTATTTTATGCTTGATGCATATTAAAAAATATTACAAAAATGGAACAATATTACAGAACTATTAAATATATATTACAATTTCATTAATACTATTGACATTGACAAAAAAAAAGATAAAATTATAGCATAGGAGAAAAAGCAAAATGAGAATAATAAGTGGAACTGCCAGAGGAACAAAACTATACACATTAGAAGGAAAAACAACAAGACCAACATTAGATAGAGTAAAAGAATCACTGTTTAATATAATACAAAATGAAATAATAAATTCAAACTTTTTAGATGTATTTTCAGGAAGTGGAGCAATAGGATTAGAAGCTGCAAGTAGAGGAGCAAAAAAAGTTATATTATGTGACAAATCAAAAGAAGCAATAAATATAATAAACAAAAACATTGAAAAAACACATCTAAAAGAAAAAGTTGAATTATATAATTTAGACTATGAAACACTATTAAAAACAAAAATAAAAGAAAAAATGGATATTATATACATAGATCCACCATATGACTCAGACTTTGCAATAAAATCAGTTGAACACATAATAAATCAAAAATTGATTGATGAAAATTCAACTATAATAATAGAAACAGATAACGAAGGAAAAATATTAGAAGAACTAAGGAAAATAGAAACTGAAATTATAGATAAAAGAAGATATGGACGAGCAACATTAATCTTTATAAAAATTAGAAAGGGGTAAAACCATGGAGATATTTGAACTACTAGAAACTTTGGAGGATATAATTGAAAGAGGTAGAAATTTACCATTTTCAAGCAAAGGAATTGTAGATAAAGATGAAATATTAGATTTAATAAAGGAAATAAGATTAAAACTTCCTGATGAATTAAAACAAGCAAAATGGGTAAAAGAAGAGAGACAACGTATATTAGTTGAAGCCCAAAAAGAAGCTGATGGAATAGTAAAAGAAGCTGAAAATAGAATTATTTCTATGATAGATGAACATGAAATTACAAGAAAAGCATATGAACAAAAGAAAGAAATAATAGAAAGTGCAAATGAAAGATCAAGAGAGATTTCTAATGGAACAAAAGAATATGCTGATGAATTATTAGCACATACAGAAGATGTATTAACACAAACATTAGGAGGACTAGAAAAAAATATATCAGAAGCCTTAAAACTAATGGAAATGTCAATAGAAGATACATTAAAAACAGTTCAAAACAGTAGAAAAGAATTAAAATAATGTCCCTAATGGACAAAAAGTGTCCCAATAAGACATGTCCCATGTGGACTTGTCACTATTAGGGCACTTTTTAAATGAAACATCAAAATGAAAGTCAGATTTACAATAGAAGAAAGGAAGAGATAAAATGGCTAAAAGAAAAAGCAGAAAAAAGACTAATAGCAGAGCTAAAAAAAGAGCATCAAACATAGATTTAGCAATAGTTGCATTAATAATATTAAGTATATTATTATGTGTCTTAATATATGGAAAATCAGGAATAATTGGTATAAAATTAAATGAAATATTAGGCGGAATGATGGGAATTATAAAATACATTCTACCAATAGGAACATTTGCAATAGGAATAAAACTAGCATTAAATGATGATGAATATCTAACATCAAAATTAACACAATATGCAGTATTATTAATAAGTATAGCAGTATTAATGACTGCATGGCAAATTAATTCAGGAGAAATGACAATAGCAAATAAAGATTTATCAACAATCGTAAAAGAGGCTTATAATTATGGAACACAAGATAAAGGTGGAGGAGCATTAGGAGCAATACTTGCAACACCACTTGCTAATCTATTAAGCCCAGTAGGAGCAATCATACTATGCATAGGAATTGTTGTAATGCTTGCAGTATTCACTTTTGGAATAAATATATCAGAAATTATAAACAATTTTGTTGAGAAAACAGAAGAAAATAGAGAAGAAAAATATCAAAGAAAACAACAATTAAAAGAAGAACAGCAAAAAGCTAGACAAGAAGAGTTAGAAAATAGAAAAAAATCAAAAGAACTACAAAAAGAACAAGCAAGAAAAGAAGCACTAGAAGAAGAGAATGTTGGAGAACAAATAAAAATAAATTTCGGTGGTAGAATATTAGAAGAAGATGATAAAAAAGGTAGAAAAAAATATGACCACAAAGATGATGACTTAACACCATTAACAAAAGAAACAAAGAAGACTCAAACTATACAACCAGACGTTATTGAAAATAATTTATTTAGACAAGAAGAAGAAAAGAAAGAAGATAAAACAAAAGAAGTTTTGCAATTAGAACATGCGATGATAGTAGAAGACGAAAATTATGAATATCCACCAATTGAATTATTAGGAAAACCAGATAAAAAGAAATTAAAAGGCGGAGCAAAAGCTTTAACAGATACAGCAACAAAACTACAAAAAACATTATATAGCTTCGGAGTATCAGCAAAAGTTGAAAATGTATCAGTAGGACCAGCAATAACAAGATATGAACTAAAACCAGCAGAAGGTGTAAGAGTAAGTAAAATAGCTAATTTAGCAGATGATATAGCACTAAATTTAGCAGCAGAAACAATCAGAATAGAAGCACCAATCCCTGGAAAACAAGCAGTAGGAATTGAAGTACCAAATAAAGAAAAAGAAGCTGTACATTTAAGAGAAGTATTAGAAAGTGAAGAATTTCAAAATAATAATTCAAAATTAACAGTAGCATTAGGAAAAGATGTTGCAGGAAATATTCAGTTAGCAGATATAGCAAAAATGCCTCACGTATTAATTGCAGGTTCAACAGGTTCAGGAAAAAGTGTGTGTATAAACACTATAATTTCAAGTATCATATATAATGCAAAACCAAGTGAAGTTAAAATGGTAATGGTAGACCCTAAAGTTGTTGAATTATCAGTATATAATGGAATACCACATTTATTAATACCAGTTGTAACAGACCCTAAAAAAGCAGCAGGAGCATTAGCGTGGGCAGTACAAGAAATGGATAATAGATATAATTTATTTGCATCAAAAGGTGTAAGAGATATAAAAGGATATAATAAGGCAATAGAGAAAGAAGAAGGACAAGGAAAATTACCACAAATAGTAATAATTGTAGACGAGTTGGCTGACTTAATGATGGTTGCAGCAAAAGATGTTGAAGAGGCAATATGTAGATTAGCACAAAAAGCAAGAGCGGCAGGAATGCACTTAGTAATCGCAACACAAAGACCATCAGTAGATGTAATTACAGGGTTAATCAAAGCAAATGTGCCATCAAGAATAGCATTTGCAGTATCATCACAAGTAGATTCAAGAACAATACTAGATTCAGTAGGAGCAGAAAAACTACTAGGAAAAGGAGATATGTTGTTCTTTCCAACAGGATACCCAAAACCAGTCAGAGTTCAAGGTGCATTTGTATCAGATGAAGAAGTTGAAAAAATAGTAGGATTTGTAAAACAAAATGGAACAGCAAATTATAGTGAAGATATATTAGAATCAATAGAAAATAGCAATAAAACAGAAAAAGAATTAGTACAAGAACAAGCAGAAGATGATGAAACTGATCCATTCTTAATGGATGCAATAGATGCAGTTGTAGAACAGGGAACAGCATCAACATCATTTATACAAAGAAGATTTAAAGTAGGCTATGCACGTGCAGGAAGAATTATAGATCAAATGGAAGAAAGAGGAATAATATCTGGATACCAAGGAAGCAAGCCAAGAGAAGTTTTAATTACAAAAGAAAGACTTGAGGAGTTGAAGATGGGAACATCACCACAAGAAGAAGTAGAAGAATAATTTTTATAAAGAATGGAGGGTATAATGTTACAAAAAAAGAAAAGCTTATTAGAAAAAATTGTAAAAAAAGATTACAATAATGAGCTAGAAGAAGTTTTAGAAAAAAAACAATTTGATGAAAATGTAAAAAGTACCCTTCTAGGAATTCTTTATAAAATAGAAGCATCATACAAAGACATAGAAACAGTAAAAAAAGATATACAAACAAAAGAAGAATATGTAGCAAACATAATAGAAATAATAAAAAATAATTGCGACTCAATAGAAATTATAAAAATGAGTGATGAACAAAACAAGATACCAGATAAAAAAACATATATAATAGACCAAGAGAATAAAAAAATAATAGCATATCCAATAGAAAGAAAAATATTATATGCTATAAGCAAAATTGGTAAAAAAGAGGAAATAATAAAAGATGAATATTTCTTGATAAATGAAACAATTTCAGAATTAATAAATGTAGGAAACAGTATCAATATGGTAGAACCATTAAGAGATTTTAATGGATATTCATGGACAACAATCCCACAAGAAATAGAAAGTATTGACCATAATTTGATATATCAAAATCTAAGAATTTTAGTAGGGCATGAATTTCTTAATAAATGGATTAAAAATAATGAGTTCATAATTGATTATTTTTATTTATTTAAAGAAAAATTAGAAAATCAATATGGAAAGAAAAATGAAGAAAAAATGATAGAATTATTATCAAAAATATCCATATTATTAAGTATAAAATTTAATAAAGATAAATATGAGGAAATATCAGAAATAAAAGAAAAAGTTGAAAGTGAACTCGAAAAAATTAAAAATAAACAAGAATTTATAGAAAAAACAACTCAGAAAAAGATAGATATAAGCAATCAAATTAAATTAATAGATGAAACAATTAATGATAAAAATTTATTACAAGAAGAATATTTTAAAAGAAATGAACAATTGCCATTAGAAAAGAAAATATTTAGTATGAGAATATTATCGAAAATAATGGAAGATGAAAAAAAAGAAAAACTAAATGAATTAGAAAATTTAAATAAAATATTAAACCCACAAAATTTTGTGAAATATAAAAAAGAGTTAGAAGAAAAAGATAAATACTTAAAAGTTTTAGATTCAGGAGATAAAGATAAATTAATAAATGAATTAAAAATAAAATTACAAAAATTGTTTTTAAATATGTTAGAAATAAATATAAAAAAAGCAGAAACAAAGCAAGAAATTGAAAAAATAATATATGATTTTAGATATTATTCATTATTGCAATACGATTATGAAAGAAAAATTAAAAATGTAAAAGAGCTGAACACAGATATAGATAAGATTGCAAAAAAAATAATTGATAAAGCAATTGAAAATAAAGTAATTGAAAGCTTATCATCAGATAATGATACAAATTATCAAATTCTAAAAAATATATTTCATGTAAGAATTATAAGACTTGAAGATTCATATTTAAAAATTACAAAAGAAAAAGATAAATATTATTTACAAATATTTGATGAAAATATTTTTGAGGAAAAAATTGAAATACAAAAGCCAAAAGAGCTAGAAATAAAGTTAAACAAAAAAAGAGCAATAATGTCCTACTAGGGACGTAAAAAGAATAAGGAGGAAATTTATGAAAATCACATTTTTAGGAGCAACAAAAACAGTAACAGGCTCAAATTACTTAGTAGAAGCCGCAGGAAAAAAATTTTTAGTAGATTGTGGAATGTGGCAAGGAAGAAAAGAACTAGAAGAAGAAAATTTTGATGAATTTGATTTTAATCCATCAGAAATAGATTTTATGTTATTAACACACGCACACATTGACCATTCAGGAAGAATACCAAAACTATATAATGAAGGATTCAAAAATAAAATATATGCACACAAAGCAACATGTGATTTATGTGCACTAATGTTACCAGACAGTGGACACATTCAAGAAATGGAAAATGAATGGAAAAACAGAAAAAGAATGAGAAAAGGACTAGAAGCCAGAGAACCATTATACACAGCAGAACAAGCAGCAAGATGTTTAGAGATATTTGAACCAGTACAATACGACCAAATTATAGACATAACACCAGACATACATGTAAGATTCAATGATGCAGGACATATGTTAGGTTCAAGTGTTATAGAATTATGGGTAAATGAAAATGGAAAACAAACAAAAACAGTTTTCACAGGAGACTTAGGAAATAATGACATACCATTATTAAGTGAACCAACAATGATAGAAGATGCAGACTTCTTAGTAATGGAATCAACATATGGAAGCAGAAAACATATAAAAAATGACAAAAAAGCAGAAATGTTTTTGGATATAGTATCAGAAACACTTGATAATAAAGGAACTGTTGTAATACCATCATTTGCAGTAGGAAGAACACAAGAAATATTATATGAATTAAATAAAATAAAAGAAACAAAAGATGACGAAAAATTCATACATGAGTATGAAAAATTAATGAAAGCACCAGTATATGTAGACAGCCCACTTGCAATATCAGCAACAGAAGTATTTAAAGAAAATATGGATTTATTTGACGAAGAAACACAAGAAGAAATCAGAAAAGGAGACCATCCACTTGAATTTCCAGGACTAAAATTTACAACAACAGCAGATGAATCAAAAGCATTAAATGAAAATCCAGAACCATGTATAATAATATCAGCAAGTGGAATGTGTGATGTAGGAAGGATAAAACATCACTTAAAACATAACTTATGGAATCCAAATTCAACTATATTATTTGTAGGATACCAAGCACCAGGAACATTAGGATATAGCATAGTAAATGGAGCAAAAAGAGTAAAAATATTTGGAGAAGAAATAGCAGTAAATGCAAGAATTGAATATATAGAAGGCTATTCAGGACACGCAGATCAAGACGGACTAATGAACTTTGTATATTCATTTAGAAAGAAACCAAAACAAGTATTTTTAATCCATGGAGAAGAAGAATCACAAGAAGTACTTGGACAAAAAATTGAAAATGAGGCTCAATTACCTGTTATAATTCCAAGCTATGGCGAAACATACGAATTAAATGTAGATGAAGATGTTAAATTAACACATAAAATTGATAAAAAATTACCTGTTAATATGAAAACAGAAGTATTGAAGAGATTAGAAAAATTAAAAGCTGAGATAGACGATATGGAGAATAGTGTTAAATCTGATATCAACAATAATGAGCTTAAAGATGCTGATGTGTTTAGAATTAATGAAAAAATTAAAGAATTAGAAAAACAAATTTTGAATGTAATTGAAGGATAAGATTTAAGGCTGTTTTTGGGGACGGAGGAAAAAAACAGTCTTTGAATTAAAAAAATATTATTTAATTACAATTTAATAAGAAATAGGCTTGAACGTGTAACATTATTTGAGTTAAAAACTGTTTTTTTCCTCCGTCCCCAAAAACAGTTCTAGAAAGGTAAAAAAATGGAAAACAAATATTTAAATGAAGCAATAATAGGAAATAAAAAAATAATAGCAACATTTACATCAAAAGGAGAAATGCAAAGAATATATTTTCCAAGCAAAGATAATAGACAATATATAAATTATTTCCATACAGGAGTAAAAATAAATGAATCTGATTTAATATATTTACATGACGATATAAATAACACATACAAACAATATTATGATACAGACACAAATATATTAAATACAGAAATAACAAATACATACTTCAATTTAAAAATAGTACAAACTGATTTTATATTAATTAAGGAAAATGTATTACTAAAAAGATATACATTTTTAAATGAAGGAAAAATAGATTTAAATACTCAATTTTATATTCATTCTGAACTATTATCAGATACAAATAATTTTGTAGGATGCAAAATTGTTGATGGTGGAATGATGCAATATGCACATGACTTTGTATTTTCAACTTTTGCAAAAGGAAAAGATATAATAAAACATCAGATAAATGGTAGCATTGAGAATATAAAAAGAACTGAAATACATGATAAAGATTATATTGGAATGTCAAAAGATACATCAATTGCATATGAAGTTGGAACAATAAAACCGGGAGAGAAGAAAGAACTAGAAATTACAATTTTAATTGATGAAAACAAGAATATATCTGATATTGAGGATGAAATCGAAAGAATTAAAAGAATTGATTTTGACAAAGAATATACTAATACAAAATCATATTGGAGAAAATATGTGAAAGATCATAATGGCTTGAAAATAAAAGAGCCTGAGAATAGTTATGATGAAAGAATATATGAAATTTATAAGAGAAGTATTTTACTATTTCCTTTATTGACAAATACTGATACAGGGGCAATTATAGCATCACCTGAAATAGATGAAAATTTTACTAAATGTGGAAGATATGCATATTGCTGGCCAAGAGATGCAGTATTTATGACAAAAGCTATGGATATTTTAAAAATGAATAAAGAGACAGAAAAGTTTTACAAAGTATTTTGTCAAAAAACACAAAGCAAAAATGGAATGTGGGAACAGCGATTTTATACAGATGGTAAATTAGCTCCTTGTTGGGGATATCAAGTTGATGAAACAGCAAGTGTAGTTTTTGGAGTATATGAACATTATAAATATACAGAATCTGAAAAATTTTTAAAGGATAATTTGCAAATGTGCGAAAAAGCAATAGATTTCTTAAAAAAATATATAAGAGATTGGATAGAACCATCATTAAAAAATGAAGAACAAGAAGGTCAAACAAATATACGAGAACATAAATATCATGTAAGTTATGATTTATGGGAAATGTGTGAAGGAGTGCATTTATACTCATTATCAAGCATTTATTCAGCATTTGAAAATATGTTGAAAATTTATAATGTATTAGGAAAAGATATATCAGATTTTGAAAACAATAGATTAAAACAAGAAAAAGTTGAAAAATCAAAAAAAGAAATAGAAAAATTGCAACTTGAAATAAAAAAATATATTAATAAATATTTGTATGACGAAGAAAAAAAATCATATATCAGAAATTCAGAAGACAAAAAGATGGACATAAGTATAATCGGTGCAGTTACACCATTTGAAGTATTTAAACCAAAAGAAAAGAAAGTTCAAAACACTGTTGAAAGAATTAATTTGAGTTTAAGGACATATACAGGTGGCTATCAAAGATTTGAAAATGATAATTATATGAATGGTAATCCTTGGCCAATTGCAAACCTTTGGATGACTTTGTATTACTTAGAAACAGGAGAAAAGAAAAAAGCAAAAGAAACATTTGATTTTGTTATCAAAACAGCAGGTAAACATTATTTCTTAGGAGAGCAAGTTGATAATGAAACTTTAAAATCTAATTGGGTAATAGGACTTGGTTGGTCACATGCTATGTTTATTATTGTTTTAGAAAAATATATGGGAAAATAATATCAATAACACTTGAAAATAAAATAAATTTGATATAAAATTGAATTGCCAAAAAAAATATGGTAATACTAAAAAGAAAAAGCAAAGGAAAACCAATGCTAAATTAAAGGAGGAATTTTATTATGTCAGTAAAAGTAGCCATTAATGGATTTGGACGTATAGGACGTCTAGCATTTAGACAAATGTTTGGAGCAGAAGGATATGAAATCGTAGCAATAAATGATTTAACAAGTCCAAAAATGTTAGCTCATTTATTAAAATATGATTCAGCACAAGGAAGATATGAAAAAGCTGAAACAGTAGAAGCAGGAGAAGATTCAATAACAGTAGATGGAAAAACAATAAAAATATATTCAGAAAAAGATGCAGCAAACTTACCTTGGGGAGAAATAGGAGTAGATGTAGTTCTAGAATGTACAGGATTCTATACATCAAAAGATAAAGCACAAGCACACATTGATGCAGGAGCTAAAAAAGTAGTTATTTCAGCACCAGCAGGAAAAGACTTACCAACAATAGTTTATGGTGTAAACCAAAATGTATTAACACCAGAAGACAAAATAATATCAGCAGCGTCATGTACAACAAACTGCTTAGCACCAATGGCAAAAGCATTAAATGACTATGCACCAATTCAATCAGGAATAATGACAACAGTCCATGCTTACACAGGTGACCAAATGGTATTAGATGGACCACACAGAAAAGGAGATCTAAGAAGAGCAAGAGCAGCAGCTGTTAATATTGTACCAAATACAACAGGTGCAGCAAAAGCAATCGGATTAGTTATACCAGAATTAAACGGAAAATTAATAGGTTCAGCTCAAAGAGTTCCAGTTCCAACAGGTTCAACAACAATATTAGTTGCAGTTGTTAAAGGTGAAAATATAACAGAAGAATCAATTAATGCTGAAATGAAAGCTCAAAGTAGTGAATCTTTTGGATATACAGATGAATATTTAGTTTCTTCTGATGTTATTGGAATGAGATATGGTTCATTATTTGATTCAACTCAAACTATGGTAACAGAAATTGGAAATGGTTTATATCAAGTTCAAGTTGTTTCTTGGTATGATAATGAAAATTCTTATACAAGCCAAATGGTTAGAACTATTAAATATTTTGCAGAATTAGGATAATAAAATGAGATAAGTGGGACAGTGCAAAATTGTCTCACTTTTATTGTATTTATTTGTCGAATTTTGCGGTCGATTTTTGATGTAAATTTTGTGATTTTTATTTACAAATTTATAATACTATGATATACATAATACAGCTATATAGATATATAGTTTTAATTCAAATTTTTTTATATTAACTTTTAATCGAGTAGATTCCCAGAAAATTAAATTTAAATATAATTAACAGAGAAAAAATAAAAATAAACTTTGAGATAAATATTGACTTTTGAAAAAATTGATATTATAATGTTTTTATAAAAATAAATTATGATGTTTTAAATTTTTTGTCTAGAAAAAGAGTATTTCTATATAGTGAATATTTAATGGAAGGAGGTATGTCAATGGAAGAAAAAATATTAAAAGAGCTTGAGAATATTAATGTACAACTAAAACAAATGAACCAAAGATTTGATGGAATTGATCAAAAATTTGAAAAAACAGAAGATAGAATTGTTACAACTTTAAGAGATGAGTTTGACAAAAAATTAAGTGAAACTATAGAAGCAATATCAGCAGATGTAGGAACTCAAATTAACGAATTATGCGTTAAAATTGAAGAAAGGGATAATAGAGAACATTCCAAAATATTAAATGAACTAAGAGAACATAAAAGAAGAACCAAAAGAGGTGTAGAAGCGTTTGGAAGAATTCTTGTTTGTTAATTTATATTTTAAAAGTATTACAACTAAAAATGTAATACTTTTAAAATAACATCAAATACTTTAACAAAATTTTTCCAAAACCCTTGATAAATATAAAAAAATATAGTATACTATTCAAGGTAAACCTTTTACTTAGCTTTTCAAGCAAAGCACCAAAGCTAAAAGCTCAGTTAAAGGAGTAAAAAAATAGGAGGTGTAAAGAAATGACAAAAGAAAGAAAACAAGAAATCATTAACACATATAAAAGAGAAGAAAACGATACTGGATCATCAGAAGTACAAATCGCTCTTTTAACAGAAAGAATTAATGAATTAACAGAACACTTAAAAGTACATGTTAAAGATAATCATTCAAGAAGAGGATTATTAAAAATGGTTGGTAAAAGAAGAAATTTACTAAACTACCTAGCAAAAAAAGATGTACAAAGATATAGAGACATCGTTGAAAAATTAGGATTAAGAAAATAATTTCATATAAGAGCCTATGCAAAACAAAAGATTTAGCATAGGCTTTTTGTGGAAAAAGTCAACACATAGGGACAAAACTAAAAAGATAGAAAATTAACCAATTTAACAACGTCCCCAATGGTTGAAAAAAGAGCCAAGAATTTAGGTAAGTAGCTTGTATAATGTGCTGGATATCACACAAATATTTATAACTAGATATTAATATTCAAGAAAAAAAGGTTGAATATTAAACCAGAATATTATAGAGGTTACAATCTAAATACGGCTCAAATTTAAAATAAATATATTTTACTTTTAATTGTGAATATCATGTTCAAAACTTATTAAAGTTTCCGGATGAGAGAAAACAAATAAAAGCAAAGAGAAAGGAAAACAATATGTTTGAATTAATTAAAAAATGGTGCAAAAAAGACGAAAAAGGAAAGGAAGAAAATACAATGTTTAAAACTTATGAAACAGAATTAGCAGGAAGAAAATTAACAATAGAAACAGGAAAATTTGCAGGCTTAGCAAATGGAAGTGTAACAGTAAGATATGGAGACACAGTTGTAATGGTAAACGTTACAGCATCAAAAGAACCAAGAGATGGAATAGACTTTTTTCCACTATCAGTAGATTATGAGGAAAAACTATATGCAGTTGGAAAAATTCCAGGATCATTCCAAAAAAGAGAAGGAAAACCAAGTGATAAAGCTATATTAACATCAAGAGCAATAGATAGACCGCTAAGACCACTATTCCCAAAAGATTTTAGAAATGATGTAGTAGTTGTAGCAACAGTACTTTCAGTAGAACAAGACAACTCACCAGAAGTAGCAGCAATGATAGGAGCATCAGCAGCACTTTCAATATCAGATATACCATTTGGAGGACCAACAGCAGCAGTAAATGTTGGATTGGTTGATGGTAAAATAGTTATAAACCCAACAGAGGCACAAAGAGAAGTATCTGATTTAACATTAACAGTAGCAGGAACAGAAGAAAAAATAGCTATGATTGAAGCAGGAGCAAATGAAGTTCCAGATGATGTTATGTTAGAAGCAATCAAAGAAGGACACAAAGAAATCAAAAAGATTTGTAAATTCATCGAAAAAATGAAAGAAGAAATTGGAAAACCAAAATTTGAATACAAATCATTTGCAGTTGACCATGACATATATGAGTTTATAGAAACAAACTTTGCAGAAGATGTAAAACAAGCACTTCAAGAAGCAGACAAAGAAACAAGAGACAACAATGTTGCAGCTGTATCAGAAAAAATAGTAACAGCATATGCTGAAAAATTTGGAGAAGAAGCAACAGCAGAACACAAAGCAGACATAGGAGAAGCAATCTACAAATTAGAGAAAAAGACAGTAAGAGATATGATATTCTATGAACATAAAAGAGTTGATGGTAGAGCAATAGACGAAATAAGACCATTATCATGTGAAATAGACTTATTACCACGTGTACACGGAAGTGCATTATTTACTAGAGGACAAACACAAGTACTTTCAGTTACAACATTAGGAATGATAAGTGAAGAACAAACATTAGACGGAATTGATACAGAAGAATCAAAAAGATATATGCATCAATACAACTTCCCAAGTTACAGTGTAGGTGAAGCTAGACCACCAAGAGGACCAGGAAGAAGAGAAATAGGACATGGAGCATTAGCAGAAAAAGCATTAGTTCCAGTATTACCATCAAAAGAAGAATTCCCATATGCAATAAGAGTTGTATCAGAAGTATTATCATCAAATGGTTCAACATCACAAGCAAGTATATGTGGAAGCACATTATCATTAATGGCAGCAGGTGTACCAATTAAGAGACCAGTTGCAGGTATATCAACAGGACTTGTAACAAATCCTAATGACGAAAATGACTATGTAATGTTAACAGATATCCAAGGTCTAGAAGATTTTTTCGGAGATATGGACTTCAAAGTTGGTGGAACAGAAAAAGGTATAACAGCAATCCAAGTTGACATCAAAGTTGACGGATTATCATACAAAATTATTGAAGAAGCCTTTGCTAGAACAAGAGTAGCTAGAAAACACATCTTAGAAGATGTAATGGCACCAGTAATTTCTAAACCAAGAACAGAAATATCAAAATACGCACCAAGAATAGTATCAACAAAAATAAAAGTTGAAAAAATCAAAGATGTAATCGGAAAAGGTGGAGAAACTATAAACAAAATAATTGATGCAACAGGTGTAAAAATAGACATCGAAGAAGATGGACAAGTAATGATTTATTCAAATGATTCTGAAAAAGCTAATGAAGCATTAGATATGATAGAAGATATAGTTAGAGAAGTTGAAGTTGGTGGAATTTACCTTGGAACAGTCACAAGAATAATGAACTTTGGAGCATTTGTTGACTTAGGAGTAGCTGGAAAAGAAGGATTATTACACATTTCAAAAATTTCTAAGGAAAGAATTAAGAAAGTTGAAGATGTTCTTCATGTTGGAAATAAAGTAACTGTAAAAGTTACAGATATTGATGAACAAGGTAGAGTAAATTTAACAGCTATATTATCTGATGAAAAATCAGAAGACAATTCAGATGAAAATACTGAAATTAAAGAATAAAATAGAAAAAACATGTAAAACATTTTGAATTGTGCTAATATAATAAAATAAAAATTTAAAATTATTAATATAAAAAATCTAATTAAAAAGCAAAGTATATATGTTTGAAAATAACAGAGAAAATATCCAAGGTGTTACAATTTATTCCATTATTAAATATAGTAAGGAAGTGAATTATAACACAGAGGCTGAGAGATATTTGTATAAATATGTAGAAATTTCACTTTTTAAGACTTCTTTTGAACAAAGATAAAATACAATAAGTAGAAAGAAGCGGTTGTAACGTTAGAACTAAAATAAGGTTAGTTAAAAATTTATATTATATAAAATTCAACAGAGGATATATAATATTAAAACTAATAAAAATAGGTGGTACCACGGAATCGAGAACAAAAGTCCATTTCGTCCTATAAGCACAAAATTTAATAGTGCTATTAGGACAGAAATGGACTTTTTTATATCTAAATTTACTGAAATGTCATCACCCAAATATACAAAGTCCCAAAAAGAAACGTCCCCAAAAGGACAAAATGATAAAAAGGACAAAAAGTGAAAAGAAAGGAGTATGAAAATGAAAGAACAAATTGAAAATATCAAAAAAACAGCTATTGAAGAAATAGCAAAAGCAGAAGACTTACAAACACTAGAAAATGCAAGAGTAAAATATCTAGGAAAAAAAGGTGAACTTACAGCAGTTTTAAGAGGAATGGGAGGACTAAGCCCAGAAGAAAGACCAATAATAGGTGGATTAGTAAATGAAGCAAAAGAAAGTTTAGAAAAATTAATAGAAGAAAAAGAAGAAAAATTCAAAATAGAAGAATTAAACAAGAAGCTAGAAGCAGAAAAAATAGACATCACATTACCAAGTACAAAAATGAAAAGAGGAAGCTTACACCCTGTAACAAGAATAATAGAAGACATAGAAGACTTATTTGTATCAATGGGATATGATGTAGTAACAGGACCAGAACTTGAAAATGATGAATATTGTTTTGAAAGATTAAACCTTCCAAAAGGACATCCAGCAAGAGATATGCAAGACAGTTTCTATATAACAGACGAATATTTATTAAGAACACAAACATCAGCAGTTCAAGCAAGAACAATGATGGCAAACACAGAAAAATCACCAATAAGAATGATTACAGCAGGAAAAACATATAGAAGAGAAGACGATGCAACACATTCACATCAATTCAATCAAATAGAGGGATTAGTAATAGACAAAAAAGAAAGAAATGTTTCACTTGCAGATTTAAAAGGAACATTAGAAGTTTTTGTTAGAAAAATAATAGGAGCAAACTTAGATCTAAGATTTAGACCAAGTTATTTCCCATTCACAGAACCATCTTATGAAGTAGATGTAACATGTTTTAAATGTGGAGGAAAAGGCTGCAATCTATGTAAACAAACAGGATGGATAGAAGTTTTAGGAGCAGGAATTGTTCATCCAAATGTTTTAAAAATGAATGGATATGACCCAGAAAAATTCGGTGGTTTTGCATTTGGTACAGGTATTGATAGATTAGCTATGTTTAGATATGGAATCACTGATATGAGATATTTATATACAAATGATGTTAGATTTTTAGGTCAATTTGATAGAAAAGATGAAGAATAATTAAAAGAATAGCGATTTAATTTTATTATAAAATATAAAAAATTATACTTTCTTTTGAAAATTAGAAATTGGAAGGAGAATAAAAAATGAATTTAAGTTTAAATTTTGTAAAAGATTATATAGATTTAGATAATGAATTAGATGTTAAACAAATAGCAGAAGCTATGACAAAAGCTGGAAATGAATATGATTCAGCAGAAAAACTAGTAAATGCAACAAAACTAGTAATAGGAGAAATAAAAGAATGCGAAATGCATCCAGATTCTGACCACTTGCACCTATGCAAAGTTGATATAGGAAATGAAGTACTAGACATAGTTTGCGGTGCACCAAATGCAAGAAAAGGAATAAAGGTCATTGTTGCACAAGTCGGAGCAGAACTTCCAGGAGATTTCAAAATCAAAAAAGGAACAATAAGAGGTAAAGAATCAAATGGAATGCTATGTGCTTTATATGAAATAGGAATTGACAAAAAATTCTTATCAGAAGCAGACAAAAATGGAATACACGAATTACCAGCAGATGCACCAGTAGGAGAAGATCCAATTAAATATATGGGATTAGATGATAGTGTTATTGATTTTGAATTAACAGCAAACAGAGGAGATTTATTAAGCATTTTAGGAATGGCTTACGAATTAGGTGCAATCTATGATAAAAAAGTAAAACCAGTTGAGTATGGATATAAAGAAAATGGAGAAGATGTAAACAAAGAATTCTCAGTTCAAGTAAATACAGAAAATTGTAAATTATTCTTAGCAAAAAAGGTTAAAAATGTAACAATAAAAGAAAGTCCAGAATTCATTAAAAATAGATTAATAGCTTGTGGAGTAAGACCAATAAACAATGTTGTAGACATCAGTAACTATGTAATGCTAGAATTAGGCCAACCACTACACTTCTATGATGCTGACAATTTAGGAGAGAAAATAGTTGTTAGAATGGCAGAAAATGGAGAAAAATTAACAACACTAGATAACACAGAAAGAACATTATCAAATGAAGATATAGTAATAACAAATGGAACAAAAGCCATTGGTTTAGCAGGTGTTATGGGTGGTTTAGATACAGAAGTTGAAGAAACAACTAAAAATGTAATAATTGAATCAGCAATATTTGATTCAGTAAAAGTAAGAAAAACATCAAATAAAATATTAAGAAGTGAAGCTAGTAACAGATTTGAAAAAGGCTTAGACCCTGCAAGAACTTATATGGCAATGGAAAGAGCTTGTACTTTACTTGAAAAATATGCAGATGCAGAAATTGAAACAGGAATTGTAAAATATGATGTTACAAAAAATGATGAAAAAGTAATTGAAATATCATATAAAGAAATAAACGATGTATTAGGAACAAATATATCAAAAGAAGATATTGTTGATGTATTTAGAAAATTAGACTTCAAAACAGAAGAAAAAGAAGATACTGTAATCGTTACAGTACCAACAAGAAGAATAGATATATCAATTAGAGCAGACTTAATAGAAGAAGTTGGAAGAATTTACGGAGTTGATAATATAGAAGGAAAACTACCAGTAGTTCCAATGAAAATGGGACATTTAGACAAAACAACAAGAAAAATAAGAGCAAAAATGTCAAATATGGGATTAAACGAAACATTATCATATATCTTAATAAATGATAAAGACGTTCACAAATTCACAACAGATGAATTTGAAGAAGTCAGATTATTAGACCCAATAACAGAAGAAAGAAACACATTAAGATACAGTATGATACCATCATTATACAAAATTTATGAATATAACAAAGCACGTGAAAACAAAGATGTTTGTCTTTTTGAAATAGGAAAAGGTTTCTGGAAAAAAGGTGAAGAATACGGAGAAAATCAAAAAATCTGTGTATTAATGACAGGAAAATATTATGAAGGAATAGGACATAACAAAAATGTGGATTTCTATGACATCAAAGGTGTAACAGAAGAATTATTAGATTACTTAGGATATGCAGGAAGATATAGTTTTGTATTACCAAAACAAATTCCAGCAGAATTCCATCCAGGTCAAACTGCTGAAATTTCAGTAAATAATGATGTTGTAGGTATTGTTGGAAGAATACATCCATCAGTAGAAAAAGAAGCGGTTTATGTAATGGAAATCAACTTAGATAAATTACTAGCAAAAAGAGTAGGAAAAATGAAATTTAAGGAAATTTCAAAATTCCCAGTTATTAAAAAAGATTTAGCATTACTAGTTGATAAAAATGTTACATCAAAAGATGTTGAAATGCTAATTAAGAAAAAGGCTGGAAAACTTTTATTGGATATAAATGTATTTGATGTTTATGAGGGTAAAAATATTGATTCTAATAAGAGAAGTATTGCGTATTCATTAACTTTTGGTACACCTGATAGAACTTTAAATGATGATGAAATTAATGGTATTTTAGATAATATTATTAAAGATTTGGAAAGCAAAGGACTAGAAATAAGAAAATAAAAATATGTATATATAATTCAAAAACAGTAAAATTTTATGGGGATACCAATATGGCATCCCTTTTTAAAGTCATAATTCAGTAAGAAGCTTTTAATATATTATGATATCAAATTTTAAACAAATTTCTTGACAAATCAGAGCCATATTGATATTATATTTATGAAAAACGAAAGAAGAAAAAGTAAAAAACGAGACATTCTTAATATAATAAAAACATGATGAAAGGAAGAAAAATGAAAAAATTATATCCAAACCTCTACTACACAAAAGTAGAAGAAATAACAATAGAAACACTAATAAAAAATAAAATAAAACTACTAATATTAGACGTAGACAACACACTAATAGACTACTATAAAAACCTATCAGAAGAAGTAAAAAAATGGGCAAAAGAAATGAGAGGACAAGGAATAAAACTATATATACTATCAAACACAAACAATAAAGAAAAAGTAGAAAAAGTAGCACAAACATTAGAAATACCATACAAACACTTTGCAATGAAACCATTAAAAAGAGGGTTCAAATACATACAAAAAGAGACGAAAATTAATCCAGAAAACATAGCAGTAGTAGGAGATCAAATATTCACAGACGTACTAGGAGGAAACAGAAGCAATATGTTCACAATACTGGTAGATCCAATAGACTCACAAAAAGACTACTGGTACACAGCATGGAAAAGACCAATAGAAAACAAAATAAAAAACAACTATAAAGCAAAAGAGGAGAAAAACAAAAATGTATATTAATGAAACGCACATAGCATATTATGCAGTATTTGCTATAATAGGACTTTTTGTAGGAATGTTTGTAGACTGGATGAACAAAAGACTCCCAGAATATAAAAAAGTATTTTCAAAAGAAATATTCACAGAATACTTTGCAGAATTTAGACCAAATTATATATTAATGTTTGTAACAGCAACAATATATGTAGCATTGTTATATTTTTATGGAATAAAATCAACCTTTATAGCAAATTTAGACTTAATAAAATTTGCTATATTAACACCAATGCTATTATCAGCATTTGTAATAGACTATAAATTGCAAATAATACCAAACAGATTAAATCTAACAATGTTTGAAATAGGGTTAGTAATAGCATTTTTATATGGACTATCAGATGTAGCAATAACAATAAACATGGCACTCGGAATGCTTGCAGGAGGAGGAATATTCTTACTTATAACATTAGTAGGTGGAGTAATATATGGAAAAGAAGCAATGGGATTTGGCGATGTAAAACTAATGGGAGCATTAGGGTTATACTTTGGACTATCAAATATAATTGCAATAACATTAGTTTCATTCTTAATAGGAGCAGTATTAAGTGTAATATTATTAATAACAAAAATCAAAAAAATGGATGAATACATACCATTTGGACCATTTATAGTATTAGGAACATTTATTAGCATATTTGTACCATTTGAAACAATAAAATATGCACTATTAATGTTTTTCACACTAGGACTATATGCAAAATAAAAAATTTGTAAGGGGGAAGTTTACAAATGAATCAAAAACTTCAATGGTTAAGAAATAAAATGTCAAGTCTAGACATGCAAGGAATAATAATATCAAATCCAGTAAATATAAAATACTTAACAAACATAGATGCAGAAGGAACATTAGTAATAACACCAAAAGAAAATATGTATATAACAGATGGAAGATATATAGAACATGTACATAGTATATTAACATTATTTGATGAAATCATAGTATATGACGCAAGTGACCTATCAAAAGAAGATTATGAAAATATATTCATGTACTGTGAAAATGTAGGATTTGAAGAACACTACATATCATATGCAGAATATAAAGAATATATAAGAAAATACAAAATACATAATTTTGTAGAAACAGAATATATAATAGAAAAACAAAGAATGATAAAAGATGACGAAGAAATTAGTAATATCATAAAAGCATGCAATATAACAGATGACTGTTTTAAATATATATTAAGTTATATAAAACCAGGAATGACAGAAAAACAAATAGCAAAAGAAATAGACGATTATTATATAGAAAGAACAGATGGAATATCATTTGACACAATAGTAGCATCAGGAGAAAACTCATCAAAACCACATGCAGTACCAACAGATAGAAAAATTCAAGAAAAAGATATTATAACAATAGACATGGGATGCAAAGTAAATGGCTATTGCTCAGACATGACAAGAACATTTTTTGTTGGAGAACCAACAGAAGAAATGAAAAAAGTATATGATTTAGTTTTAAATAATCAAAAATTTGCACTTGAGCAATATAAAGAAGGAGCAAGTACAAGACAACTTACAAAAATGGTAGAAAATGATTTCAAACTAAATAGATATGATTTAATTCATAGTTTAGGACATGGAGTTGGTCTAGAAATACATGAACCTCCATATATTGGTTACAGAAATGACTGTATGTTAAGAGAAAACATGGTAGTTACTGATGAACCAGGAATTTATATTCCAGGAAAATTCGGAGTTAGAATAGAAGATACTGTTCAAATAACTAAATTTGGATGTATAAGTTTAACCAATTCAGATAAAGGATATGTAATTATATAATGTCCTTTTTGGAACGTATCTTTTTGGGACATTCTCTAAATTTTTTAAAAAGCTTGATTTTTCCTAGAATATGTAGTAAAATAGAAAAGTAAAAAATAAAATTTATGAGAAGCAAAGCAAAAAAAATTTGACAGCCATTAGTGCTGACGATGAGCAAGCAAAGCAAGAGAAGGGAGAATAAATATGGCAGGAGTATACTCAGCAGGAGATTTTAGAAACGGAACAACATTTGAAATGGAAGGAAACGTATTCAGAGTTGTTGAATTCCAACACGTAAAACCAGGAAAAGGTTCAGCATTTGTAAGAACAAAATTAAAAAATGTAATAACAGGGGCAACATTAGAAAAAACATTTAACCCATCAGATAAATTCCCAGGAGCAGAAATAGAAAAGAAAACAATGCAATATCTATATGCAGATGGAGATTTATATTATTTTATGGATAATGAAACATATGATCAAATGCCTTTAAACAAAGACACATTAGGAGATTGCTTAAAATACTTAAAAGAAAATATGGAAGTTACAATTCTTTCATACAAAGGAAAAGTATTTGCAGTTGAACCTCCAACATTTGTTGAATTAGAAGTAACATATACAGAACCAGGATTTGCTGGAAACACAACAACAACATCTGGAAAACCAGCAACATTAGAAACTGGATTAGAATTACAAGTTCCAATGTTTGTAAATATCGGTGATATATTAAAAATCGATACAAGAACATGTGAATATATGGAAAGAGTATAAAATATAATAAAAGAGACTATCCTAATATATACATAAAGATATATTAGGATAAAATTTTATATAAAAATATTAATTAAAGAAAGAGAGAATATTTATGAGTGAAACAAATTTTAATGAACAAATTGAAAATCTTTTAAAAGAAATTCAAGAATTAAAAGAAAATCAAAAAATAATGAATGAAAAAATGGATAAAATGCAACAAGTTGTTGAACATATAAAAACTGATATATATGATGATGAAGGATTTGATCTTGAAATCGTATGCCCATATTGTGAGCATGAGTTTGTGATAGATGCAAATGAAGATCAAAATGCAATTGAATGTCCAGAATGTAAAAATATAATTGAATTAGATTGGTCAGGAGAATTAGAAGACGATGAAGATGGATGTTCAGGACATTGTTGTGGATGCTCTGGATGTGGAGATTCAGATGACGAAGAAGAGGATATGTAATCAGATCAAAATTGACAAAATTTACATAATGTTATATAATAAAAGAAGTGAGTTGAAACAACAAGCTGCGATATTCTCTCTCAGATTAGTGGGAGAATAAATAAAATCATAGCCATAATTGGCAAGGAGGAGAAAACGAATGATGACATTTGAAGAATTTCAAGAAGAAGAAAAAAGAAAGGTGAATAGTACATTGAAACGGGTATTTATTGAGGTTTTCAATGATGCAAAAAGAAAAATAGAGAAATGCCCATACTACCAAGAAAATGTAAATCCACTTGCAAGTGTTGTAGATGTGGACTACGAGCAAGGTGAGGTTGGAATGATTAAATGGCCAGATTTGAGTAAGGCCTTGTTGCAAAACATAGACAAAAAATGGTGGATGTATCACGAGGAAAGTTCAGGATACAAGTTTAGTACAAGTTCACTTGAATTTGGTGAAGAAACTGTAGGCTTAAATTGCTATCATGTAAAAAATGTAGCAGTAATATTTTCTGAAAATACAAAAGTCCTCATGAAAATTAAAAAAGATCTATCGGAAGAAACAACAACTTTCGAAGAAGATTTTGATATGATGTTGAAAACCTTTAATGCTTATGAAGGCGTTATATCATCGGATATAAACATATCCGATGACTGCCAAATTGTCGTGGTAGAATTTGACATCAAATTTTTCAATTAAGCTTAAGCAATCTATTCACATCTTTTTTACAGAGTCACTATTGAAGTGGCTCTGTATTTCATTTTATATAACAATATTACACATTATTATAATAAAACAACATATAAATTAAAAAAATTTTAAAGGATTAACATATTCATCATCAATTCTAAAACCGTAAATGGAGATGACAACCGAGTTGTAGAACCATTAGTAGGCTTACCAGAACTATCAGAATAAATATTTCCAGGTACACCATAAACATATTTAGGACCAACATAACCAATAACCTGACCTTGTTTAACAATATCACCAACATTAACAATAAAATTAGGAGAAACATGACAATAAGAAACTTTATAATTATCAAAAGAAAGAGTAATAGTATATCCACCAGCACCAAGAAAAGAACGAAAAGTAATTTCACCATCATTTATGGCAACGAACTTAGTACCTTCTGGTGCAGGAATATCAATACCATGGTGAAATCCAGAACCACTGCCAGTGGGGGATTTTCTTTTTCCAAAAGGAGAACTTATACTTGTATATCCAGGTAGAGGCCATAAAAATCCATCTGGATTGAAACCAATAAACTCTTTGTTAGAAGAATCTTTTGAGGTAATATTGTTACTTTGAATTATTGGAACAAAAAATATCGATATAAGTATTGAAAATAAAATAATACTAAATAGTAATTTTTTGAATAAATTTAAAATAAAAATCACATCCTTATAAATAAAAAATTTTTGATAGAAATAAGATATAAAATTTATAACATAAAATAAAAAGAAAAACAAGATACAAATAAAAAATAGTAAAAAATTTAAAAAGATTTTAAAAGACTACTTGTCAAAAATAAGAAAATGTGCTAAGATAATAAATGTCTTAGAAAAAAAGACACTAAAATAATTATAGGGGTATAGTGTCAATGGTAGCACATCGGTCTCCAAAACCGCCTGTGAGGGTTCGAGTCCTTCTACCCCTGCCATAAAAATTACGATGAAAAAGAAAAAATACTAAAAATTTTATTTAAAGAGAGCGAATAGTATGCTGAGATATTCGTAATAAAATAAGTATGGGGAGCTTTGGAGTAATAAAAAATTAAGGTGCTTAAAGAACGGCAATAGCAAGCAAAAGCTATGCAAAACTTTAAGAATTAGGGTGGAAACGCGGAACTAAACTTTCGTCCCTAGCTAAATGTATAGCTAGGCTCGGAAGTTTTTTTGAAACTGTTTTTGGGGACGGAGGAAAAAAACAGTTTTGAAAATACAAAAACAAAATAATAGTAAAAAATAAAATAAATTAAAAACTGTTTTTTTCCTCCGTCCCCAAAAACAGTTTCAAAAGGGAGGAATCATTATGTTAAAATCAATGGACACACTTGTAGCATTATGCAAAGGAAGAGGATTTATATATCCTGGATCAGAAATTTACGGAGGATTAGCAAATACTTGGGATTATGGACCATTAGGAAATGAATTAAAAAACAATGTAAAAGCAGCATGGAGAAAAAAATTCATACAAGAGCAACCAAATATAGTAGGACTTGATGCAGCAATATTAATGAACCCAGAAACATGGGTAGCATCAGGACATGTTGGAGGATTTTCAGACCCATTAATAGATTGTAAAGAATGTAAAACAAGACACAGAGCTGATAAATTAATTGAAGAATGGGCACATGAAAACGGAAAAGACATGATAGCAGATGGAATGACAGATGAAGAATTAATCAATTTCATAAACGAAAATAAAATACCATGCCCATCATGTGGAAAAACAAACTTTACAGATATAAGAAAATTTAATTTAATGTTCAAAACTTTCCAAGGAGTTACAGAAGATACAACATCAACTGTATATTTAAGACCAGAAACAGCACAAGGAATATTTGTTGATTTCAAAAATGTATTACGTACATCAAGAAAGAAAATGCCAATGGGAATTGCTCAAATAGGTAAAGCATTCAGAAATGAAATAACACCAGGAAACTTCACATTTAGAACAAGAGAATTTGAACAAATGGAACTTGAATTCTTCTGCAAGCCAGGAACAGACCTAGAATGGCATAAATATTGGAAAGATTATTGTGAAAACTTCTTAATCAATTTAGGAATGAAAAAAGAAAATATTAGATTAAGAGACCATTCAGCAGAAGAATTGGTATTTTATAGTAAAGCAACAACTGATATAGAATTTGCATTCCCATTCGGATGGGGAGAATTATGGGGAATCGCTGATAGAACTGATTATGACTTAACACAACATATGAATCACTCAAAACAAGATTTATCATATCAAGACCCAGAAACAAACGAAAAATATGTACCATATGTAATTGAACCATCATTAGGAGCAGATAGAGTTGTTCTAGCGTTTTTATGCAACGCATATGATGAAGAAGAAATTGCAGAAGGAGATACAAGAATTGTTTTACATTTACATCCAGCATTAGCACCTTATAAAGTTGCAGTACTTCCATTATCTAAAAAATTATCAGATAAAGCAGAAGAGGTATATAATAAACTTGCTAAGAAATTTATGTGTGATTATGATGCTGCGGGCTCAATTGGTAAACGTTATAGAAGAGAGGACGAAATTGGTACTCCATATTGCGTAACTGTTGATTTTGATACATTGGAGGATGAATCAGTTACTGTTAGAGATAGAGATACAATGGAACAAGTTAGAGTTAAAATTGATGACTTGGAATCTTGGATTGCAGAAAAAATTGAGTTTTAAAATTAAATAAATTTTATATTAAAGACACGTATTAGATTGAAAAAATTTAATAGGTGTTTTTATTATCTAATAAAGGAAAAATTATCTTTTATACTATTTATTTTTTTATTCTTTCATGATACAATGCAAATAAAAAATGGAGGTATAAAATGAGAGAACTTGCAGTAGTAATTCAAAATGATAATCAAAAAGTAAATGCTATTCAAACAATAGAATCTGTAAAGAAAGTAGGATTTAAAAATGTATTTGTTCAATGGTATGATAAGAATTGGGAACATAGCCAAATTGAACAAGTTGAAATATGCCAAAAATTAGGGCTTAACATTATATTTGCACATTTAGGATATCAAAATATTAATTCAATATGGGAAGAAGGAGAAATAGGAGATAGAGAAGTAGAAAGATATAAAAAGGACATTAAAGACTGTCATGAAAATGGAATACCAATGGTAGTGATGCATTTAACAAGTAAGGAAAAAGCTCCTATGTATGGAGAAGTTGGATTAAATAGAATTAGAAAAATTACAGAATATGCAAAAGAAATGAATATGAAAGTTGCATTTGAAAATACAAAAATTA
>FR901942.1:4935-12807 GCA_000438255.1 Clostridium sp. CAG:389 | reverse complement strand
GAAAAGTAATTTTACTCATAAAAGGAATATATCTTTTTATCTTTTCAAAATAGCTTTCCTTTACTGTTATTTCTGTATTTGCTATTTTCATTTTTAATATTTCTATTGATTGCCTTTTTTTATTTTTATCTATACTTGGCAATTCTCTTTTGTTTAAAATTTCTCTCCACTTATCCATCTAATTTAAAAGTCCTCCTTTCCTAAATACCTACTCAATTTTTCTATTCCCTGCTTTAGTCTTGATTTAATGGTAGGTACTTTTTCATCAAGTATTTTAGATATATCTTTAATTTTCAAATCTTCATAATACTTCAAAATAATTACTTCTTTTTGTTTTTCTGGTAGCTCTTTTAATGCTTTATCAATTGAATTTTTTTGTTCTATTCTTGATAATTCATTAGAATCATTTTCTTTATAAGTTTGATTATCATCTAATTCTTCTAACTCCACTTTATTCTCGTCAAAATAAGTGTTACATACATTCATTGATATTGTAATTAAATAACTTTTAAATTTTCCTCTATGTTTATAAGTTCCTATATATTTAATCAATTTCAAGAATGTTTCCTGTGTTAAATCATAAGAAAGTGAGCTATTTCCTGTTTTATAATAACAAAATCTATAAATATCATCATAATATTTCTCAATTAATATCTCTAATAATTCTTTATTTCCGTGCTGTATTTTATAGATTAATTCTTTATCTTCCAAGTAAATACCTCCTTTCTTTCTTTTATAAACTAGCTTACATATAATATAACCTAAAAAAATATAAAAAAGATTTAAAATTTTATTAAATTTTTAAATTTTTTCATTTTAATGTTTTATTAATTATAAATTAAATATATATTTTTGTATAATGTGCGATTTTAAATTTAAAATATTATTTTATTTCTTCATCTATTATATTTCTTTTTGCAACTGTTTGTCCATAGGCATTTACTACTTCTGCAAAATACTCATTGCCCAAAATATCTCTTTTAAAGTATTTACCTTTTCATTACTTAAAGTCATCATTTCAACTTGATTATTGCCATTACTTACTTTGGCTACATAAACTGCCAGAATATCTTTCCATTCTGCCCTAGTTCCTGCTATATCATACTCATCATAAGGATTTTCTTGTTGTATTTGTGTTATTCTGTTCATAATAAGATAGAAAAATAGTAAGAAGCAATTTGACTTTACTTCTTACTATTTAATGCTAACCTTTTACATTTAAAATATTAAATTTTATTTAAATCTTTTAATATAATCATCAATACTATCTAAAAATTCTTTATTATTTGAAGTTTTAACCATCATAGAGATAACTTGTTCAGTAACATCTGCTACTGGCATACTGTTCATAGCTTTACGCAAAGCAAAAACAGTTTCTTTCTCTTTTGGAGTAAGTAATAAATCTTCACGTCTAGTACCAGATTTGTTAATATCAATAGCTGGGAATATACGTTTTTCAGATAATTTTCTATCTAAGTGAACTTCCATATTACCAGTACCTTTGAACTCTTCAAATATAACATCATCCATTCTACTACCTGTATCAACCAAAGCAGTAGCAAGGATTGTAAGACTTCCACCAAATTCAATGTTTCTAGCAGCACCAAAGAATTTTTTTGGTTTATGTAAAGCAGCAGGGTCTAAACCACCAGATAATGTTCTTCCAGAAGATGGTATTGTTAAGTTGTATGCTCTTGCAAGTCTTGTAATACTGTCTAATAAAATAACAACGTCTTGACCTTGTTCTACTAGTCTTTTTGCTCTTTCTAATACCATTTCAGCTACTTTTACATGGTGTTCTGGTAATTCATCAAATGTTGAATAAATAACTTCACCATTTATAGAACGTTTCATATCTGTAACTTCTTCTGGTCTTTCATCTATTAATAAAACTATTAATTTTTCTTCTGGATTATTTTCTGAAATACTGTTTGCAATTTTCTTTAATAAAGTAGTTTTACCAACTTTTGGTGGAGCAACAATCATTCCTCTTTGTCCTTTTCCTATTGGTGACATTAAGTCAATTATTCTCATTGCATATTCTTTACTATCTGTTTCTAGTCTGATTCTTTCATTTGGATATATTGGTGTTAATTCATCAAATCTTTTTCTTCTAGCTGCTTTTTCTGGTGATTCTCCATTAACTTCTCCAACAAATATTAATGATGGGAATTTTTCACCTTCTTTAAATCTAGAAATACCTTTTATTACATCACCTGTATCCAGTTTGAATCTTCTTATTTGAACTACTGAGATATATACATCTTTTGGACTTGATAAGTAATTTTCCCCTCTTAAAAATCCATAACCATCTGGTAAAATGTCTAATATACCTTCAACTATTTCATCACCTTCATTTGTAAGTTTATATCCTGATAATTCTTGTTCATTCTCATTTCTTTTCTCTGTTATAGGTGATGTTTTAGTAGTTTCATTTTCTTCATAGTCTGAATTGTTGTTGTCTATTACCATACTTAAAACTTGTATTAATTCTTCTTTTTTTAATTTTGATATGTTTTTTATGTTATATTCTTTTGCTAATTCTTTTAATTCTGTTATTGTTTTTTCTTCTAAATTTATCATAATTCCTCCTAAAAATTAAATTTGTATATTTATTTTGAATTTTAAATTTTTTTTGTTTTTTGTGGGATTTTTTTCGAATTAAATAAAATACAAATGTATTATACCATATTTTTCCAGAAAAAGGAAGTGTTTTTTGATAAAAACTATAAAAAGCGCTAGTTATTGCGCTTAATTACATTCCTTTATCTATATAAATTTTTTCATTGGGATAATACATATCTAATTTTTCTCTTGCTATTTGTTCAATGTATTCTTTCGAATTAACATTTTCTTTTTCTGCAACAAGCTCTTTATTATATGTTTTTTGTTCGTCTATTTTACTAGCAAGTTCTTTACTATTTGCAGTATATTGATTTATTACTTTTTGTTGATTTACTAATGTGAATATTGCATATATTAAAACTAATAATATTAGTAATCTCTTGTATAATTTTCTTTTTTTCATAAGTATTCTCCACCTCTAAATAACGTATAATATATAATTCTACTTTTCTTCTAAAAATCCTTCCTATTTTTCAAAAAAATATGTTTTTTTATTATTAATTTTTGCTTTTTTGTAATTTTAATGAATTTTTTATATTTTTTTGATTATTAAAATGTATTTTTTTAATATTTATTGTCATAAAATGAATTGGTTTGAATAATAGTTTCTTTACTAATTTTAATATTGTTTTTATTGGTAATATTATAACTGAAAAAATTGTAGTTATGATTTTTTTGATAGTTAAGATTATCTTTACATTTATTTCAATAAAATATTTGCTAAATAATAACATATATATAATGCAACCACAGAAAACTGCTAGAAACATATAGAATCTTATTTCCCCTGCATTAAAAGTGAATATTGAGTATAATAGCAACAAACCTGTTAAAATCCAGAATAAAAGGTCTTCACAATATGTAATTATATCAGATGTTTTAAAGCTTTTTCTTAATATTCTAAAAATGTCAAATAATAGACCTATTAAAATTCCATTTATTGTGAATATTAAAAATAAATTTGCTTGATTTATTATCATTCCTCATCAATCCTTTGTTTATTTAAAAATTTTACTTATCAAGCTTCCTTTTGTTTTTTCTAGTTCTTTGTCACTGTATGCTAGATATGATATATCTCCTTCTATTATTACTTCTGATGTGTCTATGCTTAGTTTGTTTATTCTTATATTTTCACCTTTTACTGTCAGTAATCCTAATTCAGTTTCTACCATTACTACTTGATCATCAAAGCTTAATACATCATTTACTCCTGATATGCTTAATTTTCCTCTGTTTTCTAGTATGAGGTTTTGGATTACTCCTGTACTTATTGGTTTTCGTTCATCTAGTGTCATATTAATCACGTTCCTTTCAAAATGGAATTAATTGGATTCTTCTTCCCTTTTCTTTTCTCTGATATTTATATATATTCAAAGGTTGTCTCTTTTAGAACAAAATAATATTTAAAAAAATTAATTGGAATTTTAAAATAAATATGGTATAATGATTTTAGTATAGTGCTTACTACAATAAAGGAGGAAAAAATATGAAGAAGGTAGTGATAGAAAGCAAAATATCAATGCGGAAATTAAAAGCCGTACTTAGAAACATCTGTGGAAATGAAAAATTTTCCTCTAAGATGAAGCGTGGACAAATTTATGTTTATTTCCCACTGTCTTTATCAAATGAAAAACTTTACAGGTTATGTGACGAGCTATCTTTGGAGTTGATTTCAAAATCCGCCACGAGAGCGGTACTGCGATAATCGCAAAAATGTATCTGGGAGTAGCGTAATACTACTCCCAAATTTATTTAATATTTATTTTATGATTCCATTGTGTATTTCTTTTAAAATAGAATCTTTAACTATCCCTTTAAAATCAATAGAAATTTTTGATTCAGAAACATTAAACTCTAACATTTCTAATTTATTTTTTTCAATAATAGTCAAAATATCTTTAATAAAATCATAATTTCTAATAATACCATTACCAACAACAGAAATTCTAGAAATATCTTTTTTTACAACACTTTTAACGGTATTCTCTTCAATAATATCAGTAATAATAGTACCAGCCTTATTATTAAAAGTTGATTTTGTTATGATAGGAATTTTAAATTTTTCTCCTATTTCAGCACACCTATTATGAAGAACCTTTGCGCCTTCACTAGAAATTTCTATCATTTCATTATAAGAAAGAGCCGGAATTTTCCTAGCCTCTGGAATTTTATTAGGGTCAGTAGTATAAACACCATCAACATCAGAAAAAATATAGCACTCCTTTGCTTTTAAAGCAGAAGCAATTGCAATAGCTGATGTATCTGAGCCCCCTCTTCCCAATGTTGTAATATCCAAATTTTCGTTATAACCTTGAAAACCAGCTATTATAACGATTTTTCTGCTTTCTAATTCTTCCAAAATTCTTGTAGTATCTATGTTTTTAATAGTTGCATTTTGATTTGTATCATCTGTAAATATACCAGCCTGCCAACCTGTAAGAGAAATTGCTTTATATCCCATACTATTTAATAACATACTCAATTTTGAAATTGAGATTTGCTCACCTGTGCTAAGTAACATATCCATTTCTCTGAATATTTCAGGATTAGAGAATGAGTCTTCGCTTTCTAATTTTTTTGAACTTTTATTATCTTTTTTATTTTCCTTTATTATTTGGGAAGCTTCATTTATTAATTTATCTGTTGTTTTTCCTTGCGCGGAAAGTATTGCAACTATGTTGTTGTCTTTATTATACATATTTATGATTTTTTGTGCTACTGTTTTTAGCTTGTTATTGTCGGCTAATGAACTTCCACCAAATTTCATTACTATTGTGTCCATATGGACCACCTCTCTAAAATAATATATAGAGCCTCATTTTATTTAAAATTTGGCTCTATATATTATATGTTTATTTCTTCATAGTGGACCATATATGTTTTTATATTATTAGTATTTTTTTCATCTATTTCAAATATTCGCCCACCTCTTAAACTATCAATTCCGTATGGACTATATCCAGCACATGCATCTAAGCACATTTTTATTCCACAGAAATCTCCTTCAAAACAGTCATTATGGCTATGTCCGCAAGCAATACATTTTATATCATTTCTTTGTAGTATAGTAGAAAAAATTCCAGAGTTAAACATTCCTATTTTCATAATTTCGTCCATACTGCCACTAGCGTTTGTATATTCTGGATTATCGACTATATATTGGAATTCCCATGGTGGAATATGCATAAACAACATTCCATTAATTTTTTTATTACAATATTCTTCTATTTCTTTTGAACTATTCCAGTACCACATTTGTTGATCAAAATGTATAATATCCCATTTGCATGACATTGATGGTTTGTTTAGTTGTTTCATATTTTCATCTATTGGAATGTTTGCAGTAATAATTTGATTATTGCTATCTAATCCCCATATGTTAAATGCAATTTCGTTTTTATTTGAATGTTTAATAGGTAATACAAAATTTGTAGTTCCATATATGTCTTCGGTATGTTTAGAAATGCAATATTCATATTCTTCATATATTTTTGTTTTTTGAATATCATCAATTTCTATATCATGGTCATGGTTTCCAAAAACATGTGCCCATGGGATTTTCTTGCTTTCCATAGGTTCAGAAAAAATTTTTATGTAATCTCTTAATTCTTGTTCTGTTTTTAAAACTGTGCCATCACAATTATCACCACCCAATATAACTAAATCAGGTTTTTCTTTTTCTATAAGTTTGTTCATTCCATCTAATGTTCTTTTATCATAAGCTAATGTTTCTTGTATATCAGACATCATCAAAATTTTAAATTTTCCATTTTTATTGAATTTTAGTTCTTTTTTTATTGTCAAATTATTTTTTAAATTTGTATTCATAATTAAAACTCCTATAATTTTTATATATTTTGTTTCAAATAGCTTTCCATAAATCCATCTAAATCTCCATCCATAACAGCTTGAACATTACCAACCTCGTAATTTGTTCTATGGTCTTTAACCATTGTATAAGGACAGAAAACATAAGAACGAATCTGGCTTCCCCATGCGATGTCTCTTTGTTCACCTTTTAAATCTTCAATTTTTTCTTTGTGTTCTTGCTCTTTTAAATCAAATAACTTAGATTTAAGCATTTTCATGGCAGTTTCTCTATTTTGAATTTGTGAACGTTCTGATTGGCAAGCTACTACTGTATTTGTTGGTATATGTGTTATTCTTACAGCAGATGAAGTCTTATTAATATGTTGTCCACCTGCTCCTGATGCACGATATGTATCAATTCTTAAATCATCTGGATTGATGTTTATTTCAATATCTTCTGTTATTTCGGGTAGAACTTCTACTGATGCAAATGATGTATGTCTTCTTCCACCACTGTCAAAAGGAGAAATTCTAACTAATCTATGTACTCCTTTTTCACTTTTCATATAACCATATGAATTTTGACCTATAATTTCAAATGTAACGCTTTTTATTCCAGCTTCTTCTCCTTCAAGATAATCTAATTCTTTTACTTCATATTCGTTTTTTGTTGCCCATCTAGTGTACATTCTGTATAACATTTCAGCCCAATCTTGTGATTCTGTTCCACCTGCTCCTGGATGTATTGTTACAATTGCATTATTTGCGTCATATTTGCCTGATAAAAGAGTTTCTAATTCGAGTCTTTCTAATTCCCTTTGTTCTTTTTTTGTGCTCTTTATAATGTCTTTTAAAAGTTCCTCTTCAAAACTTTCTTTTATCATTTCTGATAATTCTAATGAATCATTTATTTCTTTTTCAAGTTCTTTATATTTTACTACTTTACTTTTTATTCTTTTTATTTCAGATAGTACTTTTTTTGTTTCTTCATTATTTGTTGTCCAAAATTCTGGATTTGCGGTTTTTTCTTCTAATTCACTAAGCTCTTGTTCTAATTTAGCGATGTCAAAGAGACTCACCTAAATTTTTTAATTTTTGTTTTAATTCTTCAAGTAGTTTCATATTTTCTTCAAGTTCTAACATTTTTTCACTCTCCATTCAATATGTATGTTTCCTCTTCTACTAAATCCCCATGAAATCCATATACTTGCTTACATAATGGTGATTTTCTTTTTCCTCCGTGTATGACTACTTTTTCTAAATCTTCATATATACTGTATAGTTTTATGCCATACTTTTCCATTTTTTCTGTACTCATTTCTTTGAATGCAGGACATGGTAGTATTGTTCCATCATATTTTATATCTAATTTTTCAGTTCCTGCTGTGCATAAATGAGATATTTTTCCGTTTAGTGGAATTCCAATTCTTATGTTTC
>FR901942.1:0-4928 GCA_000438255.1 Clostridium sp. CAG:389 | reverse complement strand
CCAATTCTTATGTTTCCACTATAATGTTTTTGCTCTCTTTTTAATATTTCACCAAATTCTCTTAACTCATTTTCACTTAACATTAGTTCTTGTTTGTTTTCTAGTCCTCTACCTTGTGGTACAAAATTTAGAATACTAATGTTTTTTATTTTAGCAATTTCTAGGCATTCTATTATATCTGTGAATTGCTTATAATTTGGTTTCATTGGAATAAAATGAACATCTACATTTAATCCCACATTGCTTGCTCTAATTAATGAATCTATTAGATATGTATTTAATGCTTTTCTCCCCATCAATTCATTGTCAATACTTTCATCTAGGGCTTGCCAATCAAATACGATTTTGTCTACTCCTAAATTTTTTAATTTTTCTAACTCTTGCCTTGTTAGCGAAGTATATTCTCCGCATTTTTTATAAAATATGTATATATCCTATCTATATTTTGTTTACCTTTCATTAGTATTGATGTTTTTTTCTTTAAATCTATCTGGAACTGCTATTTCCATTGGAACCAAAGTTCCATCTTCTGCTATATTAACTTCTACACCGAAAGAGCCTAATCCATCTCTTAGCAATTTTTCATGTTGTATCCATAACGGAAATATGACCTGATCCCTAATATCTCTAAAAGTCTGCATATTAATTCCTTTATATCTCTTTGGCATTGTTTTAAATATTTCATCTACTCTGTCTGGAAAAGCTTTAACTAAAAAAACTATTCTTTCTTTAGCTGTTTCTATATATTCTTCTTGACTTATTTCAGAGGTCTTATACTTAGTTATTGCAGTATCTTTCATAAAAGGAACTTCACTCCACGGAATATTCCATGTTTCATGTGCTGCTTTGCCTGTACATATTTCTCTGCAATCAAAACTTGGTCCTACATAATCCATATAAATATGATCACCAATTTTAACATCGAGGCACATTCCTCCTTGAGTATGTATTCTTTCATTCGTTCCTGCCTTTATATCTTCTAATATAATTACTGCATTTGGTACAGCACTTTTTACTTCTTGTATATAGCCTTTTACTCTATCTCTATTAAAAGTTTGTCCATTAGGCAGATTCCCATTTACTCCTTTTGGGCAATCACATCTTACTGTCATCATTGTAACTGGAAATTCATTTTCAACTTGTTCCCAATCTTCTAAAGAATCAATTACATACATTTTATTTAATGGTGTTAGATGTGGCAAGTATTTGTCTACTAAAGATATTCCTTTACATTTTTTGTACATATTAATTAATGGTATATGTTGTTTTTTACTTAAATCTAATATCATTTCTTTTAACTCCTTAAATATAAAAAATACCCATATCTAATATTTCAAATTTTTTTCTAAAATTCCATATACCATTGCTATATCTGTTGGTACAATATTTTTAATAAATATATTAGCCATCTGTTTTTCATCTTTATTTAATGTATCTATTATTTCAGTAATTTCTTTACTTTTGGATATTTCTAATATAAGATTTCTGCCATTTATTCAAGTTTTACTCCTAATCACTTCTAATTGCTTTTCTTGGTATATTATTTTTGTTATCGTTATTTAAACAAATCAACATTATTAACTTTTAAATCTATATTATTGTTTAATATTATTATCTTAATTTTTTTATAGTTCCCACCTATTTTTTCTAAAATTATATTTTTATCATTTTCAAAAATATTAGGTTTTCTATATTTACAATCAGTTACTATTGAAATTATACCTTTTGCATCTATTCCATAAATTCTAAATTTAGGAATACTATTACTTTCAAAATCTATTTCAATTAAGTCAATATATTGTTCTTTATTAAGTTCTATTTCAATCGTTTTCGTAGTTATATCACAGTATGGATTATACTTAACATTTTTAAAATCACATAATTCATCTTCATTTGATACACAAAACTTTTTACAACTATCTATTTTTGTTTTTTTATCTAAATATTTATTAATGTTTTCTTTACTTATTTCAACATCTAATATTTTATCATAATAAATTTCTTCAAAATCTTTTATTTTATAATTATTTGTTGTTACTAATAGCACCCAATCTGATTTCGTTGGTTTATTTGGCACTTTGTAGTTGCCATTATTTGGTATAAAACAGTTATTTCTTATAAAATTACCAGTAAGCGGATTATACCAATATGAATAATATTTTTCATTTAATAATTGATCTAATTCACAAGTCTCGTTTGATTCATTATAGAAATACACAATAACTGTGCTATTATTCTTAGTGGCTGAAATTACTATTTCTTCATTTTTATTATCAAATTTTGGAATTAAATTTTCAAAGCCAACTAAATTATAAAATTTTATCAAATGTTTCATTTCATATGAAGCAGGTTTGTCAAGTCCCATATACCATGGCTCTGTACTATAGTCACCTAAACAAAAAGTATTATCCGTAGTGTTGTAACAACTTGCCCAAATGCCATTGCCACCATATGTATATCCACAACTTCCGCACTGTATTGATTTCCATGCTGAAATTCTTGTAGCTTCATATCCATTAAATCTGTTACTACACTTAATATCTTCGTAATCTGCTTCTGTTTCAAGAATAGGTTTTGTAGGTTTTAAATCATAAAACATTTTATAATGTTCTTGTGTTGCTATTTTAGCCATTCCATAATGACCACTTTGAATTGCCCAAAAGTCATGCCATGGTTGTGCGTTTAAATCATCTATTTTTTAGGATGCGAAAACATATGACCACTCATTGGATGATGATATGGATCATTTAATTTAACTATTTTAGCAACATTTTTCCAAATATCATATGTATGTTGATTTTCTATTTCTAAGTCTATTTCTTGACCTGTTATCCAAACAATAGGATAAGCGGAATATCTTGCTACAATATATTTTGCAAATGTACATAGTTCGTCTTCTTTTATTGCACTTGGCGTTACATAATGAAGACCAAAGCCTAATGCAATTATCATATTGCTTTCAACAATTTCTTCAAACATTTTATCAATAACATCTATAAATACTTGTGGGTTTATTTTATTGAATTTATCTATCCACATATTCTCACTATTTTGGATGTTTCCATTAGATGTATCAAAATAAGTTTGATATACATTAAAATTTTTTTCTTTTCTATTATTTAATATATGTCTAAATTGATTATGACAATTACAATTTGGATAATTACATTCATAGTAATTGTTCAAATTAAATGATTGCCAATTTGTATCACCTAACCAAAAAAATGGAGTATTATCATCATATTCAAAATATCTTTTATTGCTACTAATTTTTAAAAATCCATGCTTTTCTATATTAAGATTTTGTTCATTTTCTTTTACTTCAACTTTTCCAACTATATAATTTATATCATTATTTTCATCTGAACAATTAATACTATAATTCCAAATTCCTGTCAATATTGGAGTAAATCTAACTATCCACTCATTATCTCCATTCCAAAAGGCATTTAATCTAATTATTTTATTGCTTTCATGAATAAATGTAACTATTATATCAATATCTTTATATGGATTATCATATTTAATTTTACTATTTATTTGTATGTCAATTTTTCTCCAAACTTTTGCCTTTATTATTTTCATATATTTTTATCTCCTTCAAATTTTTCATAAAGTACACTATATAATTTAGGTACAATATTTTAAAGATTTTTTATTTTCTTCTTTGCTCATGTATAAATTATAATAATATCCCTGTTTTGCTATAAGTTCATCATGAGTTCTCATTTCTACAATATTTTTGTTTTCTATAAATATAATTAAGTCTGCTTTTGTTGCTTTATTCTATTTGTCAAATTATATCATACTTTAAATTAATTGTCCTGAATTTTACGAAATTTGTTTAATTTTTAATGAATAATTTAAGGAGCTAGTAATTATACTAGCTCCATTGCTAGAAACTTTCAGAATCCCGCGTATAACACGTTTTTTCATTATCAAACAAAAGAAATGCTACCACGAATGATAACATTTCTATAATTTCTATTTACTTTGTTTGCAACTCTGAAATTCTTTATTTTCAAGCGTTTTTGCCACAGCAATTCTTATATTTCTTTCCACTTCCACATGTTCGAGTTTTACTAATATTTATACTACTATAAATATTATCTGTATTACTTGTATTTACTCGTGTTTCAGTTTTTGAAATATCTATATTATTTGTATTTGTTGTACTTATTTTACTAATAAATATTTTTTATTTGGCGACAAATTGGCGACATTGTCTACATCGTTATTTGTCTTTCATATGTTTTAAATTTTACAATATTATTCATTTTTTGTCTAGATTATATATTAAATTTTCGAAAAAAATTCACATAGTTTAATGTTTTTTTATCACATAAATCCTTTCTCTTTAAATTAATTATTATTTTCTTCTTTTTTTATTTCTTTACTAATTTCTTTTATAGTATTTAAATATTCCTGCTCTACAGGGCTAATAGTTTTTACTTGATATTTTTTATATTCTGCTTTTGCTTTTTCAAGTGCTTTATCATGACTTATTTTCCCAGCTCCAGTTAATAATTTTTCTCTTGTAGAAGAAAGTATCATATCTAAATGTTTAATATAATCTTCCATATTCATTGGATTATGTCTTATTGCTTGAATTTCAGCAAAATCAAAATATCCTGATACCAAATTATTTAAAACTTTCAATTCATTTTCACTTAAATAATTTTTAGCAATTACAACATCACTTAATACTGGAATATCACCTTTAAATGTTGTTAACTCCATAAATGGTTTATCTGCGTCTGCTCTTTTTCATATATTACTTCTGATGCTGTATGTCCATGAGTTGCATAATGTAATTTATTTTGAACAATTTTAAAGAATTTAATTGATTTTTCATCTTTTGGATCATAATCTACTGCTGTTGCATATAAATCTAGAACTTGTCTATATAATACTTTTTCTGATGACCT
>FR901941.1 GCA_000438255.1 Clostridium sp. CAG:389 | reverse complement strand
TAATATATACCCTTAGAGGCACAGTGAATTTCAAAAGCCAAAGTATCAAAACTATTATTCAGTAACTACATATTATTTTATTTAATCTAAACACTATTAATATTATTAAAAAGAAACCTGCATATTTATATTTGTACAGTTATTTAAAACTCAACAAAAATTTTACTTCCTTTATTAACATTAACCCCCTCTCTTGGAGATTGACCAGTAATAACTGTATTTTCCTTATCAAGTTCATTAGAATCATTTTGAATACTAATCTCCAACCCAGCATCTTTAACCACTTTTTCAGCCTCCTTAATACTTAATCCTTCAACATTAGGAACTTGAACTTGATCAACCTGTTCAACCTCATCTTGATTTCCCTGTGTAACCTCCAAATAAGGCAAAATCTCACTAAAAACCTGACCGCCGACAGGAGCTGCAACACCACCTCCTTGGTGTCCACCCTCACCAGTAGGATTATACAAAGTCACAAGCAAAACAACTTGCGGATTTTCAATAGGAGCAACGCCTAAAAAAGAAGTAACATATTTATTTGTATTAACTCCATCCTCAGAAGTACCTGTTTTACCCCCAATTCTATAACCAGCAACCTTAGCATTTTTTCCTGTACCTTCTGAAACAACAGACTCCATCATACTTAAAACCTTTTCTGACGTTTCCTTTGATATAGTTTGAGATTTCACTTTTGTTTCAACCTCTGTTTTTTCACCAGTTTCACTATCAATAATAGCCTTAACTACCCTTGGTTGAACTAAATTTCCACCATTAGCAATTGAAGAAACAGCAGTTACTAGCTGAATAGGAGTAATCTCAAATCTTTGACCAAAACTTATTGTTGCAAGTTCAACTGGTCCAGCCTTATTTTCTGCCAAGAATATACTTCCTGCTTCACCAGGTAAATCAATTCCTGTTTTTTCTAGTAATCCAAATTTTTTTAAATAACTATAATATGTATGAACACCCATTTTCTGTCCTAATCCAATAAAAACTGGATTACAAGAATTCATTAAAGCTTGCCTCAAACTTTCAGCCCCATGTGGCCTATAATATCTCCAACATTTTATTCTAACACCTGCAACTTCAATCCCACCTGTACAAGCAAACTGTCCTTGTTTATCTATGTCTGTCACTAACCCTTCTTCAAGAGAAGCAGATGCGGTAATAGTTTTGAAAGTAGAGCCTGGTTCATAGGTATCTGTAATTGCTCTATTTCTCCAAACAGCTTGCAAGCTTTTAGTTTTTTCAGCTTGATCTGTTGTATCCCAAATCCCTTTCAATTCATCAGTATATGCAGCATATGGTTCATTTAAATTGTAATCTGGATATGTAGCCATTGCTAAAATATCACCATTTTGTGGATTCATCACAACAATGTTTCCACCATCAGTACACTTATTGTCAATACACGCTTCTTTTAGATATTTTTCTACAATTGATTGAATATTCATATCAATTGTAAGAATAACATCCTTACCATTTTTTGCTGCAATATAACTTTCACCTTCTGTTCCAATCTCTCCACCTTTTGCATCAGTATGTCTTTTAATAGATCCCTTAGTGCCGGAAAGTACTTTATCATATTTAGCTTCAATTCCATCCAATCCTTGATTGTCACTTCCACAAAATCCTATAATTTGAGATGCCAAATTGTTATTTGGATAATATCTTTTTGTATCTTCATCAATATTTATACCTGTTGAAATGTTTTCTTCTTCAATCCATTTTCTTAATTCATCAGCCTTATCTTTATTGACTTTTTTAGCAATAGTCTCAATCGAACTCCTTTTAGAAACCTTTTTAAGTGTATTTTCATAATCTAACTCAAAAATTTCAGAAAGCTTTTGTGCAACCTTTTCCTTATCTTTTTTGTCTATATTTCCTGGATTTACAGTTATAGTCTCAACTGTACTGCTTTGTGCTAGAACTTGACCAGTTGCATCATAAATAGTTCCCCTTTTAGGATTTATGGCCCTATCCAAAGTTTGTTGCTCATATGCAAGCTCAGACAATTTTTTGCCATCAATTAATTGAATATACCCCAATCTTCCAATCAAAATTGCAATTACCAAAAACACTACAAACAGTGATGTTCTCATTCTTTTTTTTGTTGATATATTTATATTTATCATAAAAACACCTCTAATAATATTTATTAGAAGTGTTTCGATTTATTCATATTAAATTATTCATACTTAAAAATTAGATAAAATATTAGTTTTTACATTTAAAAATTTAAAATTTTATCAATAATCTTTTCCCACCAAGACTGGTTATCATTTATAACGACCTTTTCAGCAGCAGTTTCAACATAATCTTTTTTAGGAAGAGTAATATAAACAGTCTGTTTACTACTCAATTTTTGCATTCCTAATTCTTCTTTTGCAACTTTCTCAATATTGCTAATATTTATACTATTTTGAATACTAACATTCAACTGTTCATTTTCTTTTTGAAGCGCAGCCAATTGTTTCTTTTGATCCTGAATCTTATCAAACTGTCTATCTATTTGAGAATTTCTACAACTTATGGTTAATAACAACAAAAACAAACCGACAACAGTAACTGTCATTTTCAATTGTCTTTTACGTTGTTCACTTGAAATTTTTATTTGTTGTCTAGGTAAATCTTCAACAACTTTTAAAGCTTTTCTTTTAGGTCTTTGTTTAGTTTTTCTAGTATAATCTGGCTCAATCTTTCTAGGACTAGTTCCATATTGATACTTTGCCTGTGCCATAAGTTTTTTCACCTCTCTTTCCTTCCATTCTTGTCCTATTCTTTTTCAAAAATTCTAAGTTTTGCACTTTTGCTTCTACTATTTTCTTCCTGTTCCATCTTAGTTGCTACAATAGGTTTTCTAGTAATGACTTTTCCAAGTGATTCAGCTCCACATACACAATATGGTAAATCTGGTGGACAAGTACATTTACCTTTTGCCTCTAACATTGCATTTTTAACTGCTCTATCTTCCAAAGAATGAAATGTTATAATACATAATCTTCCTTGTGGATTTAAACAGTCAATACAATCTTTTACTGTATTATATAATGGTTTTATTTCATCATTTACTTCAATTCTAATTGCTTGGAATGTCCTTTTTGCAGGATGTCCGTCATTTTGTTTTGATTTTGGAATTGATTTTTCTATTATTTCAACTAATTGTTTAGTTGTGTGTATTTCTTTTTCTTTTCTATATTCACATATGTTTCTAGCTATTTGTCTTGAAAATCTTTCTTCTCCATATTCATATATGATGTCTGCTAATTTTTCTTCTGGATACTCATTTACAACATTTTTTGCAGATAGTTCTTGTGATTTATCCATTCTCATATCAAGTTCATTTTCTCCTAAATAGCTAAATCCTCTATTTCTTTCATCTAATTGATATGAAGAAACACCCAAGTCTAATAGGATTCCATCAACTTTTTCTATTCCAATGTCTTCTAAAATTTGTTTTATATTATCATGATTATCTTTTACAAATTTCACATTTTGGAATTCTTTTAGATTTTCTTTTGCTGCTTTTAAAGCATCTTCATCTCTGTCAATTCCTATTAATAATCCGTTTTTTGATAATCTTTTTAATATTTCTTTACTATGTCCTGCACCGCCAAGAGTTCCATCTACATATATTCCATCAGATTTTATTTTCAATCCTTCTATACATTCTTCTAACATTACAGGTTTATGCTTGAATTCCAATTTTTCACCTCATAAAAATATTTTGATATTACAATAATAGACGCAAAACAGCTGGTAAAAGTACCAGCTGTTTGCATTATATGTTTTTTCTTTTGGTATTTTTATAAAATCCTTAGTAAGCTTTTCTTTGGATTTTTGACTTATGTTTTTTGATATTCTTCTGTAATTTTTTTCTTTTGTATTAACTTTATCTTTTGTATGTATTTTAATTTGCACATTTATCATTAGTACTTTATCTTTTGTACTTTTTTCATTAGTGCTTTTTATCTTTTGTGTAGCTTTCTTTTGTATAATCTTCTTACGTGGATTAATCTTTTACAGTTTTTTTCATTAGTTTTTTTGTCTTTTGTATAATTTTCATTAGTAACTTTTTCTTTTGTAAATTTTAATTATTCTTTTCTTTTGTGTTTTATCTTTTGTGTTTTATATAAACTTTTGCAAGTTATATACCAAGCATAGTCATATTTTCGGCAATTTCATCTACTGATATATTTTCATCACATTTTTCCCAATTTGCTTTATTCCATATTTCTAACCTAGTACCCACTCCAATTATTACTGCTTCTTTTTCTAGTTCTGCCGCTATTCTTAAATTATTTGGTATCAAAAATCTACCTTGTTTATCAATTTCACACTCTGTTGCTCCTGATAAGAAAAATCTAACAAAGTTTCTGGCATTTTTATCTGATAGTGGTAAAGATTTTAATTTTGTCTCAAAGTTCAACCATTCTTCTTGTGAAAAAGCAAATAAACATCCGTCTAATCCTTTTGTTATAACGAATTTTTCTCCAATGTCTTGTCTTAATTTTGCTGGCATTATTAATCTGCCCTTGGCATCTAGAGAATGCTCATATTCACCCATTAACAATGGTCATCACCTCTTTCCACTTTTGCACCACTTTGTACCACTTTTCTCCACTTAATGTAAATTGTAATATAACTTTTTTTATTTTGCAATAGTTTTTGCAAAATTTTTTCAATTTTTTTAGAAAAAATTTATAACAGTTTAGTAAAAATCTTTTTATAATATCATTGCCTATATGTTTTTGAAAA
>FR901940.1 GCA_000438255.1 Clostridium sp. CAG:389 | reverse complement strand
ATTTTCAAAAACATATAGGAAACACCACCACCCAAAAGCTTTTTACAAAACTGTAACTACATCAATCCTTCTTCAATTAATACATTTCTTATAGCTATATTGACTAACAAATATATTGGAATCCTATATTTTTTCTTTAATTCGTACAATCCATCTAATACACTTTTTCTTAACAAAAATGATCTAGATATATATGAATTATTTTTTCTTTTATACACTTGTACATTTCCTGTTTCCATCAATTCTTCAACCGCAACATTTACTAATTTGCTTATAGATGCTTCATATCTTTCCTTTGATAGGTATTCCAACTTANNNNTTGATAGGTATTCCAACTTATAATACAATTCTTCATCTATATCTAATGTTCTATTTATTAATTCTTCTCTTTTATATAATCTTTCTAAGCACGACATATTATCTTCACCTTTTTTTTGTTTTATTATACGTCTATAACATAATTATTTTAACCACTAATAGTGGTATATTTTTGCAACTACTAATAGTGGTTATTTTTTTTTAGCTTATGTTATATAATTATTTTTACAAATTTTAAAAAGAAAGGAATATAAAAAATGAGTAAATTATACCAAACATATGCAGCATTAAAAATGCAAGATTCTTCATATTTATACTTATTTAAATCAGGAATATTTTACATTTTTCTTGATGAAGATGCAAAATTAATTTCATCAACATTTAATTTAAAACTTACTAATTTGAATTCATTAGTTGTTAAATGTGGTTTTCCTGTTTCACAAATAGAAAAATATACTAACTTATTAAACATTGCGCATCTTCCTTTTAAAATCATTGATGTGGCAGATAATTCCTTATACTCTCCAAAAGATTTCATTTTAAATAAGCAGATTAAAGATTTTTTAGAAAAATTGTCTTCTGTTAATGCTTATGATTTATCTATCAGTTCTGCTTATGATTTTATAGATAAAATTGCAAAAGAAAGTAAGTTATTGCTAGGAGATTATGAAAAAAATGGAAAGTAATAAAAGTAATTTAGTTATTTATCAAAAGTATATGGAATTAATCGAATATACTAATAATATTTTAAGAAAATATCCTAAATCAGAGACTTTTGCGTTAGTTAAAGAGTGTAAAAGTACTTTATATGCTGGTCTAAGATTATTAATATATGCAATTAAGGCATATCAGAAGAATGATAAATTGAAGTATCTTAATGAATTAGATACTAATTTACATATTTTAAAGGTACATATAAGATTATCTTATAAATATAAATATATTTCAATGCAAAATTACCAAACTTGGAGTAGTTTGATAACAAATATATGTAATATGTTAGGAGGCTGGATTAATTCATGCCAAAAAAGATAAAAAATTGTTTTTATAAAAATTTAACATTCGAAAAGTTGATGGCTGCTCATAAAAGGGCTAGACAACACAAGGTTTATAAGGATGAGATTATTAATTTTGAATTTAATTTGGAAAATAATATTACAAATTTATTAAATAATATAAAAAATAAAAAATATAGATTAGGTAAATACAGAGAGTTTACAATTTATGAGCCAAAGGAAAGAATTATAAAGGCTTTGCCCTATCCTGATAGGATTGTTCATCAATGGTATGTTGAAGAATTTATAAAACCTTATATTGTTCCAAAGCTAATTTCTTCTACTTATGCTTGTATTTCAGAACGTGGAACACATAAAGCTGCTTTGCAAATTGAAAAATATATGCGTATTTATAAGCGTAATTATGGTGATTTTTGGGTTTTAAAATGTGATATTTCAAAGTTTTTTTATAGTATTGACCCTAATATTTTATTTAATATTTTAAAAAAATATATTTCTGATAAAGAGCTTCTTAAATTTACTAAATTGCTAATTTTTGATAGCAGAGAGTCTTTTGGAAGTGTTGGTATACCAATTGGTAATTATACAAGTCAATTTTTTGCTAATATTTATTTAAATGAGTTAGACCAATATATTAAAAGGATTTTAAAAATAAAATATTATGTTAGATATATGGATGATTTTATTTTACTTGCAAAAACAAAAGATGATTGCATAAAATTAAAAGCTACTATTGAGTCTTTTTTATCTTCTTTTTTACATTTGTCTTTAAACAATAAATCTCGTTATTATCCTTATAAAATGGGTGTTAATTTTTGTGGTTATAGAATTTTTACAACTCACCGTTTATTAAGATTAAGTAGTAAGAAAAAAATTAAAAGAAATGTTAAAAAGTGGAATCATTTTTATAATATTGGTAATATTGATATTTATACTACTATGCAGAGTTTGAATTCTTGGCTTGGTCATGTTGAACATTGTAATTCTTATAAACTTAAAAATAAGGTTTTAAATAGTTGTAATTTTTTGTTGAATGATAAAGCCTATAAACATATTGAAAAAGAACTTATTAATTTAATTGAAAACGATTCTAAAAATACCAATTGAATTTTTTCTTTTACCAATGTTGTTGACTGTATTTTCTTATTTTTAATTAAATATAAAAGGAGAGGGTTGCGTAGTATTTACGTATTCCCTCTTTTTTTATTTTATATTCTCGGATTTTCGTCATTTTACTACTAAAACAAGAATACTGTTTATGTGTTTATGATATAAGATCATCGCTTATACCAAAGGAATTAAACTTCTTTGATACAAATCCAGCTGTATTAGGATATTTCCTTTATTCTTTTTGCATTCACTCACGATTTTCTCCTTGAAGAAAACCCATCTGGGATAGAAACCTTTATGTTTCTTTGTGTATCGAAGTGCTACAAAGACACGAGCACTGAGCGGAACCCATTACGGGAACTGCTACCCCCACTATTACGACTGAAAAAGAACAAGCCCGCACCAGAGGTATCGCCGTAATTGCCTCCACGTTTGAAGAATGGATTGTTCAAGCCTGCGAAGTAAGAGTAGTACCAGTTTAATCCCTACTGTATTTTAATATAAAAAATTTACACACTAACCTTGACAAGGTCTTTTAAAATTTTTATCCCGTATTCCCGTACACTATATTTCATGATTAGTGCCGAATAAAAGGGGCCTAGGTACAAGGAGTTTTTAAAGTGCTACAAAGACACGAGCACTGAGCGGAACCCATTACGGGAACTGCTACCCCCACTATTACGACTGAAAAAGAACAAGCCCGCACCAGAGGTATCGCCGTAATCGCCTCCACGACCGAAGAAAGGATTGTACAAGCCTGCGAAGTAAGAGTAGTCTGAATACCATGAACTTTTTCCATTT
>FR901939.1:7452-7694 GCA_000438255.1 Clostridium sp. CAG:389 | reverse complement strand
CCAAAACCATATACATATATATTTTGGGCCTGAGTGAGAGAGTCTTATTTTTTATATTAGATTTTCTTTTTGAACATAATGAAAAGTCCATACTTATAAATAATATATCCCTTAGGAGGGAAAACCAAATTCAACTAACAATTAAAAACAATTATCTAGCAACCTTTTTTGTTACTTTTTTTAAAAACTACTTGTAATTTTAATAAAAGAATAATAAAATAGATATATCACAAATAAAATGA
>FR901939.1:0-7438 GCA_000438255.1 Clostridium sp. CAG:389 | reverse complement strand
ATATATCACAAATAAAATGAAATAAACAATAATTAGGAGGAAAACAAACGTGAGAATTATACTAGATGCAATGGGAGGAGACAATGCGCCAGATGCAAATATAAAAGGTGCAATAAATGCAGTAAATAAAGTAAAAGCAGAAATTATATTAGTAGGAAAAGAAGAAGTAATAAGAAGCAAAATAAAAGAGTTTTACGGAAAAGAAATAGAAGAAATTTCAGATAGATTAAAAATACATAATGCAACAGAAACAATAGAAATGGAAGACCAGCCAACAGTAGCAATAAAACACAAAAAAGACTCATCAATGGTAGTTGGATTTAATATGCTAAAACAAGATGAAGGTGATGTATTTATATCAGCAGGAAATTCAGGAGCATTACTTGCAGGGGCAACATTATTAGTAGGAAGAATAAAAGGAATAGACAGACCAGCATTAGCAGGAATATTACCAGCATATAAAAGCCAATTATTATTAATGGACTGTGGTTCAAATACGAACTGCAAACCTATCAATTTATTACAATTTGCACAAATGTCTACAATATATTTAAGAAATACATTTGAAATTGAAAAACCAAAAATAGGGCTTCTAAATATAGGAACAGAAGAAACAAAAGGAAATGAACTAGTAAAAGAAAGTTATAAATTATTAAAAGAAAAATCAGAAGAACTAGGAATTAATTTTGTTGGAAACGTAGAAGGCAGAGATGCTTTTTCAGGAAAAATTGATGCAATTGTAACAGATGGTTTTACAGGAAATGTATTCTTAAAAACAACAGAAGGTTTAGGAAAATTTGTTAAAAAATCATTAAAAGAAAGTTTATTAAAAAATTTATTATCTAAAATTGCATCAGTACCATCACTTCCAGCTATTAATAGATTTGCAAATACAATGGATTATAAAAGATATGGTGGAGCATTATTTTTAGGAGTAAAAAAACCAGTTGTTAAGGCACATGGAAGTAGTGATGAAAAATTGTTTGAGTATACAATTTTACAGGCTGAAAAATTCGTGGAAAATAAAGCTGTTGATAAAATGATAGAAGCTTTTAATAAATAATGAAACTGAACGTCTAGTATAAAATAAAAATAAATTTATAAATATACTTGACAAATATACTAACATATAATATAAAAGTATTATAAAAAAAAAGAAATACTTACAAAAGGAAAACTTGAGAGGAGGTGAACTCGAATCATGAGTTCAGAAGAAATTTTAGAAAAAGTAAAAGCTATAATAGTTGAACAATTAGGTGTAGCAGATACAGCTGTAACAATGGAAGCATCTTTTATTGATGATTTAGGAGCAGATTCTCTTGATATAGTTGAATTAGTAATGGCTATTGAAGAAGAATTTGATATAGAAATTCCAGATAGTGATGCAGAAAAAGTTGTAACAGTTGGAGATGTTGTTGACTATATAAAAGAAAATGTTCAATAAACATATAATTTTAAAAATGAGATTGCTAAAATGATTGCAATCTCATTTAATATTGTTGATTATTGTAGAATAATTTTTAAAGAAGTCTAACATATAAAAACTCCAACTTTTATGCTTTATTTCAGAAGAAGAGTAAATCGAGTATTCAAAAGAATTATCATCTGAGAGGTTAATAGTTATGGAGCCAAGTTGTGAATTTTTGTATATAGGGGCTTCAAAATACATAGGACAATTTATTTCAATATGTATTGAATTAATAAAATCTTTTCTAATTGGTATAGTTGGATTAGAAATATTTTCAAGTTTTAAATCTATATTATTATAAATTCCTTTATTTATTATTATTTTATTTAAGTTTTCTGATTTCCATGATTCAAAATTATTATTAATTATTTCTTCTATGTTTATTGGAGTGAAATTATTAAAAATATAATTAATCAATTTTATGCTATCTTGTGTTCGGAATTTTTTAGTATCTGCACCAAGAACTACACAAATAATATCCATATTGTTTCTTTTACAAGCAGTTACAAGACATCTATTTGCACCATTTGTAAAACCAGTTTTAATTCCATAAACACCATCTAAATTTCCAAGTAATTCATTTGTATTATTTAATTGCTTTGGATACCCATTAATAGTTATTGTATAATCTTTTGTACCAACGATTTGAGAGAATGTTTTATTTGTTAAAGCATAATTTGAAAGTAATGCCAGTTCATAAGCTGTTGTATAATGTTCATCAGAGTCTAAGCCGTGAGGAGTCTCAAAATGTGTATTATTAAGGCCAAGTTCTGATGCTTTTTGATTCATCTTTTCAGCAAAACCTTCAATGCTTCCACCGGCAATATTCTGCTAGTGCAACTGCTGCATCATTTCCTGAGCGCATCATAAGACCATATAATAAATCTCTTATAGTAATTTTATCGCCCGTTTTAAGACCTAGCCTTGAACCACCTGTTCCAGCAGCTTTTTTTGATATTTCAATTGTTTCATCTAAATTACAGTTTTCTATAATTATAGTTGCGGTCATTATTTTAGTTGTGGAAGCCATTTTTCTTTTTTGCTTTTCATTTTTTCCATAAAGAATAGTATTTGTTTTTTTATCTATTACAACACAAGCACGAGAATTGACATCAGGTTCGGTTATATTTTTTTCCAGTCTACTTGACGATGTGAAGACTTCACTATCAACGTCAAGAGCTTCATAATCGATATCATCACAAATTGCTTGTGGTGAAGCTATTAAAATGAAAACAATAAATAAGATTGATAATTTATTTAAAATTTTTCTCATAATACACCTCTTAACTCATTCTATAAAGTATATGAATAATAAATGAAAAATATTAATAATTATTAAAAGACTGTAAAGCTATATAATCCCTAGTAAAATACTAAATAAAAATATAAACATTTTACATAAATCTTGATTTTGTAACAAAAATGTAATATAATTGAAATGTAGGCGTAAAAAATATATGAGCTATGCAAAAGGGCCTTCCGTAGGCCAAAAAAAGATGAAAAAAAGTTGGAAATAAAAGCTTGAAAAAGGCTATTGACTTCAATAATTTAATGAAATAAAATAAAGTAAAAGTTATTTATATAAAAGGAGAAGATTTTGTTATGAATAAGAAAAAATTAACTTTGTCAATCATGAGTATAGTAATAGCAATTGTATTTATGGCAATTCCAAATGCTGTAAAAGCTAAAACACCACTTACAACACCAATGTATTTTGGAATAAATGAATACAGGAAGGGAACAACACCAGAAAATTTAGGATATGCTATTATGAATCCTGATGCAAATGGAGCAACAACAGATTCAATTGTTGGAGCTAAAATTTGGCAAATTGTAAAATATGATAATAAAACAAGTAATACATTTGTAACTGGTAATTTTTATTGTGTGAGAGCTGGTATAGGTTTTAGTGACACAAATACAAAAGCTGAATATACAATCTCATATGATTTAAAAACAGAAAAAACAGAAATTGCTGCATCCGGAAATGCAGTTTTACAAAGTATTGTTAATAATGGATATTATAATAATTTACTTGCATTAACAGATTTAGTATATTTAAAAGGAGTATCAACAGATGCTGAAAAAACTGCTTTATTAAATTCTGCTGGAATATATGCACTTGACAATGAACACGAAGATGGGTATGAAAATTTAATAACAGATAGTGACATAGAAGCTGTTCAACAAGCTGCAATGTGGTATTTTACAAACCATGATGATGCATTATTTGAAAGAGTTTATAATAAATATGGAGAAAATCAAACATCATGGTTATTTTATAGAACATTAGAAATGGCTCAAAATGGTGAATCTTATACAAGTTTAAGTGACTATGATCTTCATTTTAATAGTTTTGGAGGTCAAACAGGAGCTGGATTAGAAAGACAAGAACAAGCTGTACTATTATATAATTATTTAATAACAACAGCTAATGCAAATGCAACAGCATATGAAAATGGAACAGCAGTTTCAAGAACAAAAGTTACTTTATATGCAAATGCAACAGAACAAAATACACAACCAATTATATTAATAGAAAGAGCACCAGATACAAGAGAATTTGACTTGGCTTTAAGAAAATACATAACAAAAGTAGATGGAAAAGTATTATCAGCGAATGAATCAAGAATACCTAATATAGATGCATCTGGACTAAAAACAGGAACAGTAGTATCATATAAACATAGAAAAGATCCTGTTACAATAACAACAGGAAGTGTTGTTACATACAATTTGACAGTATATAATGAAGGAGAAAAAGCTGGTAGAGCAACAAAAATTGTTGATCAATTACCAACAGGTTTAACATTAAAAACAACAGGAAGTGTAACATCAGTTAAAGGAAATGTATATATAGTTTCATATGATGCTTCAACAAATAGAGTTACATTTACAACAACAGGAACACAAGATTTAAATGCTTATGATGGAACAACATTAGATTCAGATACAATAGAAATTGAATGTACAGTAGTGGCAACACCAAGTACAAATAAAGAAAAAATATTAACAAATGTTGCATGGATTTCAGAAGAATATGATTCAGTTGATAAAGTAACAATAACAAATCAACAAGGTAAAGATAGAGACTCAGAGCCAGCAACAACACCAAATGTAAATAAAGACAATATGGAAAATTATACAGGAAATAATAATAAATCAGATTTAACTGATTCTAATTACTATTATAAAGGACAACAAGATGACGACGACTTTGAAAAATTAGTATTAGAGCCAAAAGCTTTTGACTTAAAATTAGTAAAAAGAGTAGTTGAAGTTAATGGAACAAAAGTACCTGAAAGAATTTTAGGGGTAGACATAGAAAAATTAGTTAACGGAACAGCAACAACAGCTGACTATGACTTAGACAAAAATCCTGTATCTGTTAAAAATGGAGATATAATAAAATATACTTTAAGAGTATATAATGAAGGTGATATAGATGGATATGCTTCTGAAATTTCAGAAGATATACCGAATGGACTAGAATTTATGTGGTCTGAAAAAGATTCTGATGAATTAGAAGCAGATACAACATTATCAGCAGAAGAAAAAGCTGCTATAAAATATAACCAAGCAATCTGGGATATTAAAAATATAAACAAAGATACTAATAAAGTTGAAATGATTTCAACAGATTATTTAGCAAAAGGAAAAGGGGCAGAAATATCAACAGAAGGAGCTAATTTAATAAAAGCTCTTGACAAAACAAAAGGATATATAAATACAATTAATGAAAAAAATCCTGATTATAAAGAAGTATCTGTATATATGAAAGTTGTAGCAAGTGATGCAACAAATATAACAATTAGAAATGAAGCTGCTATAACAGGAGATACTGATAAAGATGGAAACCCAGTAGACGATAGAGATTCAAATCCAGATAATTGGATTAAATATGAAGATGATGAAGACTATGATAATGTAATATTACAATCATTTGACTTAGCATTGAGAAAATTCATTATAGCTGTAAGTAAAGATACAACAATAGAAGATTCAGAATATTTAAAAAATTCAAATGGCTCATATGTAAGAGCTCCAATAGTAGACACATCTAAATTAAATACATTAGATGAAAATGGAAAATTGATAACAACAGCAATTTATAATCATTCAAAAGAACCAGTTGAAGTTGCAAAAAATGATATTGTAGTATATATGATAAGAGTATATAATGAAGGAAGCTTAGATGGATATGCAAGTGAAATAAAAGACCATTTACCACCATATTTAGAGTATGTTAATGGTGAATTTAATGACAAATATGGATGGAAAGTATCAGAAGATGGAAGAACTGTAACAACAAGATATTTGGAAAAATCTCTTATAGAAAAAACAACAACAGATAATAACGGTAAAATAATATTATCTTATAAAGAAGTTCCAATTATGTGTAAAGTAACAAGTAATGCACAAGGAAAAATAACAAATATTGCAGACGTAACAGAATGTAGAGATGAAAACAAACAAGTTATAGCAGATAGAGATTCAAAAGAAGACAATGTAGTATTGCCATCAGATGAAGAATTGCCATCATATAAAGATGACGAAAAAGGTGACTATATACCAGGTCAAGAAGATGATGATGACTTTGATAAAGTAGTTGTTAAGAAATTTGACTTAGCATTAAGAAAATTTATAACAAACATAAGTGATAAAGATGTTACTTCAAGAATACCACAAGTTAAATATGATAAAGAAAATAATAAAATAACATATGAACATTCAAAAGAACCATTAGAAGTCGTAAAAGGCGATGTAGTTGAATATACAATTAGAGTATACAATGAAGGAGAAGTAGATGGATATGCATCAAAAGTATCTGATGATGTACCAGATGGACTAGAATATTTACCAGAAAATGATTTAAACAAAGAATATAGATGGGTAATGTATGATAAAGATGGTAATGAAACAACAGAAGTTAAAGACGCAGTAAAATTAACAACAGATTATCTATCAAAAGAACAAGGCGAAGCTAGAATGAAAGAAGATTCTACATTAAAAGAAAATCCAGCATTATTAAAAGCTTTTGATGGAACAAAAGAAATATCAGATACTAACCCTGATTATGCAGATGTTAAAATAGCATTTAAAGTAACAGAACCAAATGGTTCAAGCAAAATTTTAATAAACTCTGCACAAATATCAGATGATACTGATAAAAATGGAAATCCAGTAGATGATGATGATTCTACACCAGATAAATGGATTGATGGTGAAGATGACCAAGATAAAGAATATGTTAAATTAACAGAATTTGACTTGGCATTAAGAAAATGGGTAACACAAGCCATTGTAATAGAAAATGGAAAAGAAACTGTAACAGAAACTGGACATAAACCAGAGGATGATCCTGAACAAGTTGTTAAAGTTGAATTAAATAGAAAGAAATTAAGTTCAATAACAGTTAAATTTAAATATTCAATTAGAGTAACTAATGAGGGTGACATTGCTGGTTATGCAAAAGAAGTTAAAGATTATATTCCAGAGGGATTAAAATTTGATCCAAATGATAATCCAGATTGGAAAGATGAGGGAAATAATGTTATATCTACTAGAAAACTAGAAAATACATTATTACAACCAGGTGAAAGTGCAGATGTTGAAGTTGTTCTTACTTGGATTAATAGTAAAGATAATTTGGGATTAAAAGTAAATACAGCAGAAATATCTGAGGATTATAATGATAAGAATGTGCCAGATAGAGATTCAACTCCTGATAACCAAGTTCCAGGGGAAGATGATATTGATGATGCACCTGTATTAATTTCAATTTCAACTGGTAGTGCTAAATTGTATACTACTTTGAGTTTGACAGTATTAATTACATTAGCTGGTGGAATTGTTTTAATCAAAAAATTTGTATTATAAAATAAAATGAGACATGTGGATTAAGTTCCATTCTGTCTCTTTTTTTGTATTAAATATTTATACAGTTTTGTAATAATCATTTTCTAATAC
>FR901938.1 GCA_000438255.1 Clostridium sp. CAG:389 | reverse complement strand
CCAAAAAAAGATAGTAATTTTCTTACTATCTTTTTTATATTTTATATCTCATAATCCTTTTCCAACTTACATTATTTTCTAATTTACATTATTTCCTTATAAGTTGTAACCATTTTTGCTCCTTGTTTAATCAAATCATTAGTTCCAACTGAATTAACAGAATTGATATTCCCTGGAACCACAAAAACATCCCTTCCTTGCTCCAAAGCAAAATCAACTGTAATTAAAGTACCGACTTTTCTCTTTTGCTTCAACAACAATAACACCATTGCTAATTCCACTAATTATCCTATTCCTAGCAGGAAAACTCATTCTATCTGGTTTTATCCCACACGGATATTCAGATACAATAGCACCACCACTTCTTATAATCTTTCTAGCTAACTCTACATTTTCTTTTGGATAAATGACATCTAATCCATTTCCTAAAACAGCAATTGTTTTTCCACAATCTTCTTTCATCTTTTTACAGCATACTTTTATTTTTTCATCATTTTCATATTTTTCAATTTCAACAGTCGCTCCAACTGTTCCCAAATGTGCATAACTATCAATTCCTTTTGCAAGTCCACTAACAATATTCACACCTTTTCTAGACAAATTATATGCAAAATATTTTGCTGCCTTTTTTCCATAATCAGAACAATCTCTGCACCCTACAATTCCAATATTCTCTCCATTAAGTATCCTCTTATCACCTCTTATATACAAACTTACAGGTGAATCATATATTTTCTTTAATAATTGTGGATAATCCTTCTCATATATATTAATAATATCGATATTATTTTCTTTCATATATTTTATATGATAATCTATTAATTTTTCATTTTTAGATTGTAAAATACTTGAAACTACTTTATCTCCTATGCCACTTATTTTTAAGAGTTCTTCTTTCGTTAAATTATATATTTTTTCCGGTGTTTTATATAATTGTAGTAATTTATTTTTTCTCACACACCCCAAACCTTTTATTAGACTAAACCATATCCAATATCTCTTACTATTCAGATTTTCCATTTATTTTCCTCCAGTTTTCATATTACTTATTATAAGAACTTACCTATAACACAAAAAGACACAATTATCTTGTGTCCCTTTTTTATTTTTTATAAAATTTTTCAAGGCTCTCTAAAATTAGTCTATCAAGCTATTCTGTCTTTTAGTAGCCTTAATAACATTATTCATAAGCATAGCTATTGTCATCGGTCCTACTCCCCCTGGAACTGGTGTAATATAACTTGCTTTTTCTTTTACATTTTCAAAATCAACATCACCTGTAATTTTACCATTATCCAATCTATTAATTCCAACATCAATCACAACTGCATCATCTTTTACCATATCAGCTGTTACAAAATGAGCTTTTCCAATTGCAGATATCAATATATCCGCTTCTTTCACTTTTCTTGCTAATTCTAATGTTTTAGAATGACATGATGTTACTGTCGCATTTTTATTTAAACAACAATGTATTAATGGCTTACCTACAATATTGCTCCTTCCCAATATTACCACATTCTTACCAGTCAAGTCAATATTATATTCTTCAAACATTTTCATAATTCCATATGGTGTACAAGACACAAATGTATCTTGATTTAAAACTAATTTTCCTACATTTACTGGATTAAAACCATCAACATCTTTTTCTGGTGATATTGTTCTAAAAGCTTCATTTATATCTAAATTTGATGGTATTGGGCTTTGTAATAATATTCCATTTACTGTTTTATCTTTATTTAATTTTTCAATTAATTTAATCAATTCATTTTGAGTTATATTTGCATCTAATAAATACTCTTCATATTCTATTCCAACATCTTCACAAGCTCTGCTTTTATTTCTTACATATACTTTTGATGCAGGATCTTCTCCGACCATTATTACTGCTAATTTTGAGTTTATATTTTTTTGTTTTAATTCTTCACATTCAATTTTCAGATTTGCTCTTATTTTTTTTGCTAATTCTTTTCCATCTATAATTATAGCCATTTCTACTTCTCCTTTTAAAATTCTTTAATCTCATAAACATTTTATAATTTAAATATCACTAATTATCTTATATTCTATATCTTCCATATCTGGAAACATTTCCTTAACCCTTTTTAATGTAAGCATGGACATTTTAGGTTGAGGATTTTTTGTGTGTTCTGTTAATAATTTTTGTGTATAACAATTTGGTGCTGTTTTAAATAATAAATATCTATTTCTAACATATGTGTAAAAAATTTGGTATCCATTATTTAAATCTTCCCACATCATTTCAAAAGTATATTTTTCTTCCATAATTTTTTTCCTTTCGCTCACTTCGTTCGCTCATCGTCATCCAAAATTTTTTTCAAAAATTTAATCTTCTAAAAGTTTTTCAAATTCATCTTCTGATATAACTGTAACTCCTAGACTTTGTGCCTTAGTAAGTTTACTTCCTGCATCTTCGCCAGCTAATACATAATCTGTTTTCTTTGATACAGAACCTGATGTTTTTCCTCCTAGTCTTTCAATTATATCTTCTGCTTCTTTTCTTGTATATTTTTGTAAACTTCCTGTTAATACAAATGTTTTTCCTTCAAATCTTTTGTCTGTACTTTCTTCTTCTAAACAATTCATATTAACACCTGCTGATTTCAATTTTTTTAGTAAATCTGTTGTCTGTTCTTGTAAAAAGAATTCTCTAATACTATTTGCCATTACTTCTCCAATATCTTTTATTTCACTTAATTCTTCAAATGTTGCAATTGATAGGTTGTCCATCGTTCTGTATTTTCTTGCTAGCATTTTTGATGCTTTTCCTCCTACATGTCTAATTCCTAATGCTGTTATTAATCTATATAAATCATTTTCTTTACTTGCATTTATACTATCTATTAGGTTTTGTGCAAATTTCTTTCCATTCTTTTTTAGTGATGCTATATCTTCAAATTTTAATTCATATATGTCTGATATGTTATGAATTAATTCTCTGTCTAGTAATTGTTGAATTATATTTTCTCCAAGTCCATCTATATTCATTGCTTCTCTTGATACAAAGTGAACTAAGTTTCTAAATAGTTTTGCTGGACATTCAATTCCTGTACATCTTACTGCTGCTTCTCCTTCTTCTCTTACAGCTTCTGCTCCACATACTGGGCATATTTTTGGCATTTCGAAGTCTTTTTCTTCTCCTGTCCTCTTTTCTTCTACAACTTTTACTATTTCTGGTATTACATCTCCTGCTTTTTGTATTACTACTGTGTCACCTATTTTTAGACCTTTTTCTTTAATAAAATCTTCGTTGTGTAGTGTTGTTTTTGATATTGTTGATCCTGCAAGTTTTACTGGTTCTAGTATTGCCATTGGTGTGATTACACCTGTTCTTCCTACTTGACATACTATATCTTTTAGTATGGTTTCTTTTTGTTCTGGTGGATATTTATATGCAATTGCCCATCTTGGTGTTTTTACTGTTGTTCCTAATATTTCTCTAAATCTTAAATCATCTATTTTTATAACTGCTCCATCTATTCCAAATGTTAAGTTTTCTCTCATTTCTCCAATTTTTCTAATTGCTTCTTTTACTTCTTCTATTGTCTCACATGGTATACGTACAGGATTTACATTAAATCCAATTTTTTCTAAGTATTCAAGTTCTTCAAAATGTGAGTTAAATTCTTTTCCATCTATTTTTTGAACATTAAATATATAGATATCAAGTGGTCTTGTTGCTGTTATTTTACTGTCTAATTGACGAAGTGACCCTGCTGCTGCATTACGTGCATTTGCAAATAGTTCTTCTTCATTTTCTTCTCTTTCTTGATTCATTTGTTCAAAATCTTTTTTAGAAATAAATACTTCGCCACGTACTGTTATATTTATTTTATCTTTTATCTCCATTGGTATTGTTTTTACTGTTTTTAAGTTTTGTGTTACATCTTCTCCTACAAGTCCATTTCCTCTTGTAGCACCTCTAACAAATTCCCCGTTTTTATATTCAAGTGCTGATGATAATCCATCTATTTTGGTTTCTACTACATATTTTACTTTTTCTATTCCGTTTTCTTGTGCCTTTTCTTCCATCTTATGACAAAATTCTTCTACTTCTTCAAAACTAAAAATATCTTGTAAACTTTGTAGTGGAACTTCATGCGTTACTTTTTCAAATCCTTCTTTTACATGTCCACCTACTTTTTGTGTTAATGATTCTTTGGATAAAAATTGTGGATATTCTTTTTCTAAATTACGTAATTCAACCATTAGCATATCATATTCAAAATCCGATATTTCTGGTGCATCATCATCATAATATTTTTGTGCATAATAATCTGTTTGTTTCCTTAGTTCCTCTATTCTTTTTTGTGCTTGTTTTTCATTCATTTGGTATCTCTCCTTTGTTTTTACTTTCACTATTATATACAAAATACAAAAAAAAATAAAGGAATTTCACAAAATTCCTTCACTTTATTTTTTATACTAAATATTTTTATATTCTTGCATTTTTTTATAAGCATAAACTGCTGATATTCCTAATACAACTACTAATATTACAGCTGGCATTGTATCAGCAACACCTGTTTTTGGTAAACTTGTATTATTGTAATTGCTTGTATTATTTGTTTTTAAAACAAGATTGTTTGCTGTATTATTTGTTGTATTGTTTGTAGTATTATTTGATACACTATTTAATGATTTATTTGTTGTTGTATTATTTAAAATAGAATTTGTTAAATCAGTAGCAGCTAATACATCCTTAGCCATAAATAATACTGAAAAGCTTATAATAACAACTAAAACTAAACTTACTAATTTTGATTTTTTCATATTAATTCTCTCCTTTGTTTATATATATTATTCTTCTACAATCAAATATTATTATACCATTAATTCAAATTGATTGCAACTTTTTTCTATATAATATATTTTATACTTTATAATTTAATAAGTCAATATGTTTTGATCATATTTTATTTTACATTTTGATTACAAAAATATTACATAATTAGACATTAAATTTAAATAAAACTATGTCTCCATCTTTCATTATATATTCTTTACCCTCTGAACGTACAAGGCCTTTTTCTTTTGCAGCAACCATTGAACCTTCTCTCATTAAATCATCATATGATACAACTTCTGCTTTTATGAATCCTCTTTCTATATCTGAGTGAATTTTTCCAGCTGCTTGTGGTGCTTTTGTACCCTTTTTTATTGTCCATGCCCTTACTTCTGGCTCTCCTGCTGTTAAGAATGACATTAATCCTAATAAGTCATAACTTCTTTTTATAACTTTATCTAATCCTGATTCTTCTAGTCCTAGTGCTTCTAGCATTTCTTTTTTATCATCATCTTCTAATCCAGAAAGTTCTTCTTCTATTTTAACACATAATGGAATTACTTCTGCTTTTTCAGCTGATGCATATTCTTTTACTTGTTTTACTAATTCATCATTTTCAGCATTATCTAGTTGTTCTTCTGATACATTTGCAATATATAAGATTGGTTTTGTTGTTAGTAAAAACATATCTTTTACTAATACTTGTTCATCTTCATTAAAGTCTATTGTTCTTGCTGATTTTCCTTCTTCTAAAACTTTTAATATTTTTTCTAACAAATCTATTTCTTCTTGATATTTTTTATCAGCTTTTAAATTTTTTCTAGCTTTATCTAATCTTTTATTCACTGTTTCTATATCTGCAAATATTAATTCAAGATTTATTGTTTCTATGTCTCTTATTGGATTTACACTTCCATCAACATGTACAACATTTGAATCTTCAAAACATCTTACAACTTCTACAATTGCATCTGTCTCACGAATATGTGATAAAAATTTATTTCCAAGACCTTCTCCTCTACTTGCTCCTTTTACTAATCCTGCTATATCTACAAATTCTATTACTGCATGTGTTGTTTTTTCTGGCTTATACATTTGTGTCAATTTATCTAACCTTTCATCAGGTACTGCTACAATCCCTACATTTGGCTCTATTGTACAAAATGGATAATTTGCACATTCTGCTCCTGCTTTTGTTATACTATTAAATAATGTACTTTTTCCTACATTTGGTAATCCTACTATTCCTAATTTCATTTTTTTCCTCCATTATCTTAAATTATCTTAATTATATTATCACAATATGTCTTAATTATCAATACACACACTTATAAAGTTTTTAAATAAGTTCACAAATTTATTTAGTGTTACATATTTTTTTAATATTTATAAAAACATCTGTTACAATTCAGTGAAAATAAAAATCCCCCGAAGGGGCTGAAACTTATTCAGTTCCAGCCCCTTCAGGGGAATAAAGTTTAAGTGTTCCATCAGCATTGTACATTACAGTAAGTCCAGCAGCGTGTCCATCTTCTAAGTAAGAATACATTACCATCGTATCCGGATCGTACATAATATACTGATCAACATAAGAACCTCTAACAACTTCTTCTTCAACTAAAATAAATGTTCCAGATTTAGATTGAACATCTAAGTCAGATTTTTTACAACAAGCAGTTAATAGAGAAACACACATTACAAGGGCGATAATCATCGCAAGCATTTTCCGTTTTGTCATTGCCAATCCTCCTGTTTAAAGTCCAAAAGACTGTATTATAATATATATTATAATAAATTTCTAGCGAAAAGTCAAACCGGTAATTTTATATTCTTTTGCAAACAACTCAAAATAGAGCCTTATGCTTGGCTCTATTTTGAGTTAAGAAATATATCACTATTCAATTTTTTTGTACGTAATCATGTAATATTCATTATCGTAGTTGGATGATGTCTCATAGACAAATGTGTCAATATTAACTATCTCATATTTGTCTTCATCAAATCTATTCAAAAAATTGAGATATTCATCAACATCATCTGTTTGAAACAATAAATAGCTACCAGACACTATTTCTTTTGGAAATGACATTTTTTCAGTTTTTTTATTTCCACAGCCACATACTCCGAATGAAATTACAAACACAGTTATTGCCCCTAACAAAAAAATCCGCTTCATAGTAATCTCCTTATCCATCTAGCATATTACCAAAATATCAGCAATATTTACTAAACAGGTACATTTATTATATTTCGCTGTACCCACGAATATTAACCACATTATACAATCTTTTAAATAAAATTGCAAATTTATCTAGTTATATTATTAACAAAATATTTATTGCTTTTTTATGTAAAATGATGTATAATTAGAATAGTAACAGTAGTTGTTGCACCTTTGAAAAGGTAAAATTTCGGAGGTGCAGGCCTCCGAACAATTATAAGGAGGAATCAATATGAAAAAACGGATTATTGCATTGTTCTGCTCCATGTTAGTTGTGGCTGTGTTGTTATCTGGTTGCTCAACAGAGAATGAAACTATTCACAGTGAAACAACGCAAACATTGGTAGGTACCTATTCACTATTTCGAACAGAAGATGCTCAAGAGTATTTAAGTTTTCTCGAAAATTTCGACGAAACAAAATACGAAATAGTGGACATATCTACAAGTATGTGTGTATGGTCTCACGGCTCTGATGAGTTTTATATTGTGACATATAAGACTATATCCGAATAATGCACCGTAAACGCAGGCTCCTGTTTTATTGGAGTCTGCGTTATCTTTCTAATACTTGAATGTTTTATAAATATTATATAACACTTCAAATACAAAAACATTTTGTTCCTTTTCAGTTAGTTCCATTGCTTGTGCCGAAGTCATAAGTAAATGTTTATAGTTAAGAAGATTCAAGAATTTTGTTTTATCATAACTTTCATCAACTGCACACAATAATTTCTTTAAAATTTCTAATACTTTATTGTTTTTTACTTTTATATGATAGCTTTCAAGCATATCTATACTTAATCTTAGTTTATCTGCAAAGTCTAATGTTTCAAAACACTTTACTAAATTCACTACTTTTTCATTATTACATTTTAATATCATAATTTTTTACCTCCGTTTTATAATTCATAATTTCTTTTTTTAGTGTTTTTATTATCTATAAAATCAATATCTTCTTGTCTTAAAATATTATCTATTTTAAGTTCTTCATATACTTTTTTATAAGTTTCACTTTTAGAATGTCTTACCTTGTTTTTTATAAATTTCATTAGTTTGTTCCATAAATATTTGAATGGCTTTAATACATTTATTTCAAATGGACATTCTAACAAAGATATTGACTCAACAAGAACACCTTTAATTTTTTACTATAAGAAAAATGAACTAACATATATATTTCAATGCTTATAAAGAGTTCGACGAAAACTCGCTTTGGTGCAGATGGCCGGAATCGAACCGGCACGGTTTATTCAACCGCAGGATTTTAAGGGATTAAAGTTCATTTATAAATACTTTTAACTATTACTTTTTATTGATAGTTAAAGATACTCCCAACTATATTAAAATCGGCACTTTCATTCGTTTTTTGTTTAAAAATTCAAAGATATTTAATTTTCTGAAAAATTTCAAAAATAAGATGATTTGTATACAAATTGTATACCGAATTTTAAAATCAAAAGCCAATTCCTTTAACATGAGAATAAAAATTGAAAGGATGATTTATGTATGAAAATTGAATACACAAAACAAGGAGATTATTATTTTCCAAATTTAGTACTATCACAAAATTTAAAAAATTTTGAAATTGGTAGATTTGGAAGAATGAGATTAAAATTTTTAAAAGAGCAGAAAAAATCAGAATATATTATTTTAGTTATGAACAATAAATTGAAAGAACATTTATTAGAAATCGATAAAACTGCTAATGATAGGTTTGAATTTTTAATGAAGCAATTAGCTAAAAAAGAAAATATTACAGAAGAATTAAAAGTAAATGATCAATTAAAATGGGTTGGTCTTATAAATAATATTAAGCATTCTGCTGAAGAAATAATATTAAAAGAATTAATTTATGTATAGAAAAGAGGTAAAAAATGATGGAAGAAATAAGATTATTTGATATAAATTCTATTGAACTAAAAGAATTATTTGATAGTGTAAGAATGGAGTTGAAAAACAAGAATGATGATTATAAAAAGCTAAAAAAACAATACCATGATATTATGGATAGATTTCCAAATTTGCAATTAATTTTTGAAGACGATGAAGTATTTGAACTGAATAAAGAAGAATGTAAAATGCTTCAAAAAATTATTCAATTAGGATTAAAAATTGATGAACTTGAAGAATATTCTATTTTCTTTTTAGGTGGTAAAGAAGCATATTCTTACTTTAAGAAAATGGGGATTCTAAAAGAATAACAAAAAATATTGTCCTAGCAAGCACTGCATTTGTTATCCCGCAAATGCAACTTGCTGTCCCAGCAAGCAATGAATTTGTTTTCCCGCACAAATTCAAAATAAATGAGGACACCCCAATCCCCATTTTAAATTATATTAAGAAAAGAGGTGATATAATTGAGAGAAAGAGATATTAAAAAAATTTTTTATTTTAATGAAAAGGAAAACAAAAGATTAAAAAAAAATGTTTTAAAATCAAATTTATCAGGAAGTAGTTATCTTAGAAGTCTTATTACAAATTATCAGCCTAAAGATGCTCATTCTGATACAATTCTTTTACCAATAATAAATGAACTAAAATCTGTTGGAAAAACTCTAAATGAAATTGCAAGAACTGCAAATAGATTTGACTTTATAAATACAAGATATTGTAATAGAGTAATCGAGAGAATAGATGTTATGAGTGATAATATAAGAGAAAAAGTTATAATTACAAAATAAAATATAACAATCCTATACTTTCAAATATGATAAGTATAGGATTGTAAAATAATTTTATAAAATATACAAACCTTTGTTTACTTATAGTTTATAATATGTTATACTTTGGAAAGTGAGGTGAGATTATGAATGATGAAATTCACAATAATATCGAAGAAACTGAAAATTTATTAAATAGTATCGATAATTCTGATGCTATTCAGTTTTCTGAATGGACTAAAGAAAAAGCTAATTTAAGATATAACGGAAAACTTCCTAAATTTCCAATATATAATAATTTTATTTACTGGTGTAATCTTGGAATAAATATTGGAAGTGAGCAAAATAAATTAAGACCTGTCTTAATATTAAGAACTTCTAAGAATTCTCCAATTTGTACTATTCTTCCACTAACAACTAAAAGATTACAAGATGGTTTTTGGTTTCATATTGATTTAGAAGAAGTCGACTCTACTGTTTTAGTTGAGCAATTAAAAGTTGTTAGTAAAATAAGAATTACAGATCCATATAGAAAAAAGGGACAATTAGTCACTATTTCACAAAACGACTGGAATAAAATTAACTCACAACTTGAAAGTTTATATAGGTTAAGACCCCTAAAAGATGAATAAAATTTTGAATTTTGCTTGACTTTCTGCCATGGAATAGTTTATAATTAAATTAATAAAACATTAGTGTCCGTTCTGAAAAGAACGTAATCATTATAATCCGATAGCTCAAAAGGCTATCGTTTTTTATTGCATATAATCTAAAATTTTTCATATACTATTATTACATTAGTGTCCATAGCTTTTATGCTATGTTAGTCATTAGTAAAAGGAGAAAATCTAAGATATTGATTTTCTCCTTTATCTCATTAGCTATTATTTAATTCATCTAATTCTTCTTCTATATTTTCCCATGGATATACAGAAACTAAATTATAGTTAATTCCTAATTTATTACATTCTTCTTTAGATAGTTCTTTCATCTCATTAGTAGTCATTGCCCAAGTAGTAAAACATATATTTTTTACACTATCCTTATATGTATAATCTCTAGTTAGGGAAACATAAATAATCTTTACATTTTTTCCGAATTTCTCTCTTATCATTTTAACAGCAATATTAGCAGTTTCTCCAGTAACATGATTTCCTTCTACTAATAAGATACTCTCATTTTCATTAATTGAATTATCTTTTAAGTAATCTAATCCAATTTTAGTATCTATACCATGAGTTTCATGGTTGTGTTTTAATTGTATTGGTAATACATCTATAACATTAAACATATGGGAAAGTTTTATTGCTGGAACTCCACCTCCACGCATTATAGGTGCTATATATTTAATTAATAGATTATTAGATTTTAAGTAGTTATTTACATCTTTATAAATTTTATCTATAAAACTGTCTATCCTTTCCCATGAAATTAAATCTAAATTTTTTTTAGTATATATGTATTTCATAAAGTACCTCCTAAATATATTTTTAAAATTTTAATCCTTCATCAATAGGATATGTATTTAATGGTGGAATAAATTTGTGCTCTTTATTTGCTTCTTCGCACTTTTTTCTCTCTTCAATATTAATACAACATATAAGATTTATAATTAAAGAGCGAATGTTTTTTAATAGAAATAGCACAATATCATATAGTTCTTCAGTAGAAATATAATAAGCTAATTTATCATCAAAACTTTTTTGCTTTTCTTTTAGAATTTTTACTTCACCTATAGTAAGTATTGTTTTTAAATATTTATGTTCTAAAGAGTTTCTTATTTTACTAATTTCTGTTATTTTTGGGTTTGGCGATGTTTTCTTTCCTTCTATAAAGTCTTTATATATCCAATAGATTCCATACAATCCCCAGTTATTATTTATCTTTTCCTTTATTGGATTATTGTATTTATATATAATTTTACCATTTGCTTTTTTCTTTGCTATATACCATATACTTTTATAATTAACATCATATTCTTTTATTCCAATCTCGAAATATTCATTTAAGAAAAATGCTACCTTATCTAATATTGAATATAAACTCCTAAAAGTCATTCTCATTTTATAATTATAAATAGAATATGTTGCAAAGTCAAAGGAATCTACTAAATGATTTTCTCTATCGGAAAAATGTTCTGTTTCTCTGGGTTGAATGGATTCATAAAAAAGATATCTTGAAGAAATATATTCCTGTTTTATCTCATTCATTAGTCCGAAAAATCGCATTTTTTGTTCATCTTTTACATTCATAATCATATTAGGCAAATGCATTATATCTCTCCACACAACATTATTATCTAAAATATCATTTAAAGGATTTAAGAATAAACTATTTTGTGCACACCATTGTCTATATTTTCTTTCTTCCTCATCTAAAATAGGAAAATCATCAAAAGTCAAACTATTGTCTAAGAATTCTTTTGTATATACTCGTTCTATTTGAGAACAATAGTTATTAAAATCTTTCTCTGCATAGTCAAATAAATTCCTTTTATCTTGAAATGATTTTTTTAAATATTTATATGCTTCATGATCTAATATAACTTGATGTGAATTATCATATATAATTCTAGAATATAAAAATATTGCCATACCAAGATTTCCATTAGCCATAGCAAAATTAGGATATATCTCTAAAGCTTTCTTATAACACTCAATTCCCTCATTTCTTCTATTTACTTCATCAAACAAATTTCCTAAATTAGTATATACTTTTAATGATATTTCCCTTGGAATATCATTTTCTTCAATCAAATCAACAGCTTTTCTTAAATAGAAAAATGATTGCTCCAAATTATATTCAATTTCTTTATCAGAAAGTCTATTAATACCAATTTGAATATAATCACCATGAGCAGTTCCTATTGAATAATATAAATTACATTTTGATATTTCATCTAATTCTGAATTTAATAATCCTAATGCAGATTTAAAATTCTTTTTAATTCTAATCAAATTTTTCTGTTCAAAAGCATCATCAAATTCTTTACATATTTTTTGTACTCTTTTATCTATAAATAATTTATCCAATATTACATTTTCCTTTCTCGTACAATTCAGACAATTTTATTATTCTTTTATTTTTCAAAAAACTTAATTTTGCTTTTGACATTTCTAGCCATGAGCCTGCTGTTCTTTCAGTGATATATTCTTCTACATATGGGAGAAAAGAAGAATTATAAGCATCTATTACCGAATTTATATTTATATCTTTTTGTGAACAAAAGATAAATTGATTTTTTATATATGCTAACACTTCCAAACTATAATATTTTCCCAACTCTTTTATTTCAAAATAATTATCGTAGATTTTAAAAGTTTCATTCATAGATTTTAATATATTCATTTTATAATCTTTTTGCCAATTAAATTGTCTTTGATTTTTACACCAGCATGCAATTTCTGAATTGAAATTATGTATCATTTTATTTTGTGCTTCTCCAAAACTTTTATCATTTTGCATTATATAAAATATATTTTCTAATTGATTATTAAAAATCCCTTTTGGTCCAGTAGCAAACATTACCATATCTTTATGAAATCCTGTATGCATTTTTTCAAATTCAATTAGCTGTGGAAAAGTACATGTAATACCCAATGGAATATTGTTAAATATTTGTATAATTTTATTTTTGGATTCTCCTTTTGATTTTGATAATTCATATACATTAAATGCAGATGTCACAAACATATACTCTCCACTAACATATTTTAAGAAGAAGTTCTTTCCCAACTTATTAGTATTTTTTGATATTTCGTTTATTATATTAGTATCTATATAAACCAGTTTATATAAACGTCCATTTGAAAATGTTATCATATTTAAATCTCCTAACTTTGCTTATTCTTTACTAATTCTTCATGGTAAAAATAATTTATATAGTTTATATTATTGCTTTCACAGTAATTTTTTATTTTTTCTGCTAAATCATACCAATATTGTTTATTTCCTTTAATATAAATGTTATTATATTTATCTATAAGTTCTGGATATTTTTCCTGTATATAAAATAATATTTTAGCTTTATAATCTCCTCTTAAATTTAAATTCTCAAACCAATATTCATCAATATAATCTTTACTAACTTCTATAATCTCCTTAAAATTTGTAATATAAGGAAAGATAGGAGACATAAATAAAACCGTATGTATACCACTGTTATGAAGTTTTTTTAAAGTATTTAATCTATCTTGTATAGAACTAGCATTATCCATATCGTTTTTGAAATCTTCATCTAAAGTATTAATAGACATTGACACTGTTAAATTTTTAATTTGCTTTAATAAATCTAAATCTCTTAAAATTAATTTTGACTTTGTTGATATATTCAAGTAGCAAGTAGCATTTACTAACTGTTTTAATATTTTTCTAGTCAATTTGTATTTTTCTTCAAACTTATTATAGCAATCAGTTACTGAAGATAAGAAAACTGTTTTATTCTCTAGTTTTTTTATATTTATTTCTTTATTGCATTTCTTTATATCAATAAAGGTTCCCCATTCTTCTTTATGACCCGTAAATCTTTTCATAAAGCTTGCATAACAGTATTTACATCCATGTGGGCAACCAACATAAGGATTTATTACATAGTCACTAGCTGGTAGATTTGATTTTGTTAAATAATCTTTAACTTGTATTTCTTTTTCTATAATATTCATTTACCGCTCCTTAAAATTTCAAAAATTTCTCTAATGCTTTTGCTACACCATCATTATTATTAGAATCTGTAATATAATCTGAAATACTTTTTGTTTTTTCATCAGCATTTCCCATTGCAATTCCCATACCTGCAAATTTTAGCATTTGAATATCGTTTTCAGCATCTCCAATTGCAATAGCTTCATTTTTACCTATATTTAGTTTCTTGCATAGATTTTCTAATGCTTTATTCTTAGTAATTCCTTTTGGTACAAATTCTATATAATCTGGTACACTACTGCTCACTTCAAAGCTATCTAATATTTGTTTTGATAACTTTTTTCTCATATCTGTTATTTTGCTTGGTTTATTTATAAATACGATTTTATATATTTTTTGCTCTTCCAAATCAAGTTTTTCCATTTTAGTTATTTCAAAATTTATTTTTTTGTTATTTATAAATTTTTTTGGTATTTCCTCCACAATTAAGCAATTATAAGCATACAACATAATTTGAGTATTAAATTTTCTTGATAATTGAATTAACTGTTTTATTTCATCATTTCTAAATGTATGTGAGTCTAATTCTTCTTTTCTCCCATTATTTATTACACTTCCACCATTAAAACATATTGTATATTGCTCATCATTTAATAAATTCATTTTTTCTAAATATTCTTCTACTCTATAAAACGATCTAGCTGTTGCTAATACAATTTTTACTTTTTGGCTAGCTTTCTTTATAGTATTAATAGTTCTTTCTGTTAGTTCTTTACTATCCGTTAATAAAGTCCCATCACAATCTATGGCAACTAATTTATACATCTCCATTATCCTCCTAATACATTATAATTTATATAGAATTCAACCACTCTACATATTCTTCATAAGTAACCTTGCCTTTATCAAGTTTTTCTCTCATCTTTCTATTATCTTCTTTAAACTTCTCAAATTCCTTTTCATATTGCAAATTCTCTGGATTTCTTCTTGTTCTCAATAATAGTTTTTGATAAACATTTCTATAAGTTCTCAAATCATCATCATCATTAATCATCTTTTGTTTTACCTTAAAAGAGCCGATTTCTTTACAAGTTCTGCCATCTTCATAAATATTGTTGCAATACAATTCGTCAGTTCTTTTCTCTGGGACAAAGTATTTTCCACAGTTTTTACACTTTTTGATTTCAAATTTGTCCATACAAACGATTTCTTGAAGTTCGATAATTAGTAATTGACAAATATCCGTACTCTCAAAAGTATATGGTATTGGTAAGATTTTATCTTCATTTACTTTAGCTATTTCTATTGCTTGATCTTCATCAATAATATTTAATGGTGTGTTTAATCTTGATAAATCTCCAAGTGCAATATTCAATTTATCGTTTTCAAAATGTGATAATGCTTTACGGTTATTTTTGCTCATGGTTAAAACATAAAATCTTTGTAATGCTGTTAAATCTTTTATTTCTTCTAATTGATTAATATTAAATAAGTAATTTACATCAGAAATAAAATCTTCTTTTATACATTCTAATTTATCTCCAGATTTTTCTACTAATTCATTTATTAACTTTTCATACTCATTTACAGTATAGGTATTTTTTAATTCCATTTTTGTTATTTCTGCAAATAAAGTTAAACTATACTCTTGTACAAAATTTTTAACACTCTGAATAGCTTTAAAATCACAATTTAAGAAGTTACAAAGCAAAGTACCTATACGATTATCATTTTGAACTAAAATAGATTTAAAATCGTTCTTAGCCTTTTTGTAGTTCATGTAAGTAAGATATTCTTTCCTTAAATTTCTATCTACATATAATCTAGTTACATTACTAATTTTTCTATTTTTAATAAAATCAATAACATCTTCATTCGAGTTTTTCATAAGTTCACCTAACCCTTTATTTAATATAGTTATTTTTTTATATTATTTTATCATAAACTATTGACTCTTGCAAGTAGATATGTTATTATTATTAAGTTAGTTTTAGATATTTTTATATTTAATAATAACAAAAATGACTGCACATTGACAATTTCATATTACATAACCAAATTTTAAAACGGGTAAATAGATTAAAGGAGGTACACATGAATAATTTAGACAACTATCATTTAATGTTTAATAACTATCCAGATGTAGTAAACATTAAACAACTTCGTGAAATGTTAGGTGTAAGAATTACAAAAGCTTATACTTTGGTAAATGAAAATATTATTCCTTCAAAGAAAATTGGAAGAGAATATAAAATTCCAAAAGTAATGATAATCAATTACTTAACAAACACAAAATAATTTATTTACCAAATTTACTTTAATATCTAAAACTAACGATTCATGTTAAAGTAAATTGGCTGTTATGAAGAAAGGAGATTGTGGATGGTTAAAGTAACAGCAACAATTTACAAGAGAACCAAAAACTGGGTGGCACTACTTTATATAGTAGATGTTATTAATCCACCTCGTAGGAAATCAGTAACAACTGATATTCCTATTACAAAATCTGAAAAAACGGCACGAAAGAGTGCTGAAGAAATCAGAAGAAGATATGAAGAAGAATTAAACAATAATTTGAAAGTAACCCAAATGGCACAAAGTTCTAATAATAGTATTTTATTTTGTGATTATATGTTAAATTGGCTTAAAATGATAAAACCTAATATTAGACCAACAACTTATGGTGGCTACGAAAGAATAATCAATAAAAGGATTTATCCTTACTTTAAAAACTTAAATGTTACACTTACAGAATTAAAGCTAATTCATATTCAAGCATTTTACACTTATCTTTTTAATGAACTAAAATTAAAAGGTGCAACTGTTAAAAAGTATCATGCAAATATTTTATCTGCCCTTTCGTATGCAGAAAAGATGGACTTAATTACTTCTAACCCAGCAAAAAAGGTAGTTACACCAAAAGTTGAGCCTTATATTCCTACTTTTTATAATAAAGATGAGTTACAATTACTTTTTAATATAATAAAAGATACTAATATTAAAATACCAATTCTAATTGGTGCATTTTATGGATTTCGTAGAGAAGAAATACTTGGACTAAAATGGAATGCTATTGATTTTGAGAATAATTCAATAACAATTAACTTTACAGTAACGGAAGCAAGTTATGATGGAAAACATCAAATTGTAGCAGAAGCTAAAACAAAAACAAGTTCAAGTTATAGAACTTTACCATTAATTCCAAAAATAAAAGAATTATTGCTTGAAGAAAAAGAAAAACAAAGAGAAAACAAAAAAATATTTAAAGATTGTTATTTGAATACAGATAATTATGTATGTGTTAATGAAGATGGCACACTTATAAAACCAGATTATCTAACACATAAGTTTCATGAAATTATTATTAATAACAAATTAAAACCAATCAGGTTACATGATTTGAGGCACAGTTGTGCATCACTTCTTCTAAAAAATGCAGTTCACATGAAAGATATTCAAGTATGGCTTGGACATTCTAGTTTTAATACCACTGCTAATTTATATGCTCATGTAGATAAGACAGCAAGTGAAAATTCAGCAAAAGTAATTGGAAATGTTTTAAGTATAGCATCTGCATAAAACAAAAAAAGTTATTATCTATTGAGAATAGGTAATAACATACATATTAAAATGAAAATTAGATATTTTTGTATACAAATTGTATACTGATAATGTTTTTAAATAAAAAAATAGACTTATCAAAAACTCTAAAAGCATTGATAAATCTAATGGTGCAGATGGCCGGAATCGAACCGGCACGGTTTATTCAACCGCAGGATTTTAAGTCCTGTGCGTCTACCAGTTCCGCCACATCTGCATTTAATATTTGAACTGGCTATCCTAACGACAATTGATATTATAATATTATATAAAAAATTTGTCAATAGTTTTTAAAAAAAATTTTTAAAAAATCCAAAAAATTTAAAATAAAAATTCAGAAGTAACTAAATTACTATTTTATAGTATCACTCAATTCTTCTGAACTTAAATTTTATTATACAAAACACTATGTATTAAGCATTTGTCGCTCCATTATCACTATCAAATGGAATAAACTTATTAACAATACTTTGTTGTTCAACACCTTCTGCTCTAAAAGTCATAAAAGATGTATTAATTTTACTATCTATCTCTTCTTCTATTACATCTTGTGTTGCATGTTCTGCTAAAACTAATTCACTAACCAATATTTGTTTAGCATTATTAAGCATTTTCTTTTCACCAGTAGAAAGACCTTTTTCTTTTTGTTTAAAGCTTAAATTTCTAACAACATCAGCAACTTCATATATATCTCCGCTTTTCATTTTATCCATATTATCTCTATATCTTTTATTCCAATTTTTCTCCATTTCAGTCTCATCTTGACTAAGTACTTTAAATACCTTTTCTGCTGATTGTTTATCTATTATATTTCTTACACCTACTTCTTCTGCCTTTGCTGTTGGTATCATCACTTTAACATCGCTTGGCATTTTTAGAATGTAGTATGATTGTTTCTCTCCTAAAATATCTTTTTCCTCTATTGAATCTATTGTTCCAGCCCCGTGCATTGGGTATACTATTTTGTCTCCTACATTAAACATGTAAGTCAACTCCTTTCATTTTGTTAACAATTTTTCAGCAAAAAAATATTATAAAGTTATGTCTATATGAGATAACTTTATTGGATTTTTTAACCATATTTATTATACTACAAAAAAAGAAAAAAGTCAAAGCTTTTATTTTGACTTTTTATGTAATTTTGCCTTGAAACCCTGTATTGCCAAGGCAAAAATTTTTTTATATTTTTATATCTTTGACTAATCATTTAAAAACTATATTTTTTATTTTGATGTTGATCCAAATCCACCTAATCTTTCTCCTGTTGCCATATCATCATCTGTAACAAAATATTTTTGAAATACTCCTTGTCCTATTGCTTCACCTTTTTTTATTACTACATCTTCTTCTTTTATGTTAAAAAATGCAAACATAATATGTCCATCATTATCTGGATTTCCATAATAATCTTTATCTATTACTCCTACACTATTTGCTAATATTAATCCTTTTTTCTTTGGATTTGAACTTCTGTTATATAACATTAATACTTCATCATCTTGCATATATGCTTTTATTCCTGTTTTTACTAATGTTGGTGCCATTCCTTTTTTAAAGCTTGGTATTGTTACATCTTCTGCTGCTTCTATATCATATCCTGCTGAATATTTTGTTTTTCTAATAGGCAAATTTATTTCTTTATCTTCAAATCCTTTTGCTATTTCAAATCCTCTTACTTTTTCCATTTCTTTTTTCCTTCTTTCTTTTTTATTTTCTTTTATATTCTCACACAATAGAACAAAATTGTCAAGCAAATATATTGTAAAGATAAAAAAGCACTCTGTATTACTACAAAATGCTTCTTAATTTATATTATGCTCTTGATTCAACAATAAGCTTTATTCCTGTTCTATCTTCTCCCTCTACTTCTACTTCTGCAAAAGCTGGTATACATACTAAATCAACTCCTGATGGTGCTACAAATCCTCTTGCTATTGCTACTGCTTTTACAGCTTGATTTAATGCTCCTGCTCCGATTGCTTGCATTTCTGCTTTGTTTGATTCTTTAACTAATCCAGCTATTGCTCCTGCTACTGAATTAGGGTTTGATTTTGATGAAATCTTTAAAATTTCCATTTTCTTTTG
>FR901937.1 GCA_000438255.1 Clostridium sp. CAG:389 | reverse complement strand
TAAATAATATATACCCTTAGAGGCACAGCAAAATTCAGAAGTGCCGTACCCCAAAACTGTTATCTAGTAACAACAATAATTTACAATTAAATATGAATAATAAATTAATCTCCTAAATTGATTCCTACACTTCTTGCTGTTTTAACCAAATCATCATCCATAGTAACCTTTCTTTGATTACTAACAGATGTATTTCCTGAAACAGCTCCAATCTCCTTATTTTGACCAACAACATCTTCCAAAGAGGCATAATCAACTTTTCCATTTTTAATAACAACTAAATTTCCAAATTTTTCTTCCATAGCCATTCTCATTGCAGCAGTACCATACTTAGTTGATAAAACTCTATCAAATGCAGTAGGTGTTCCACCTCTTTGCATATAACCAAGTGTAGTATTTCTAGCTTCTAATCCTGTAAGTTCTTGTAATTGTTTTGCAACCTTTTCGCCAATTCCACCAAGCTTTGTATTATCAACGCCTTTACCATTATCTCTCACATTCTCAACAGTAATTTCACCATCTTTTGGCTTTGCACCTTCTGCAACAACAACAATATCGAAATTTTTGCCTCTTTTTTGTCTATTTCTAATTTTTTCTGCTACTTTATTTATGTCATAAGGTATTTCTGGAATCAATGCAACATCTGCCCCACCAGCTATTGCTGATTCTAATGCTATCCATCCAGCATATCTTCCCATAACTTCTAATACCATTATTCTATGATGTGTTTCACCTGTTGTATGAAGCCTGTCTATTGCTTCCATAGCAACAGATACAGCTGTATTATATCCAAATGTAATATCTGTACATGCAACATCATTATCAATTGTTTTTGGAACTCCAATAACATTTACACCTTTTGTTGCAAAATCTCTTGCTGATTTTTGAGTTCCATCTCCACCTAGTGTAAATATACAATCAAATTCATCTTTTTTAATATTTTCAACACATACATCTGATAAATCTTTATATTCAACCGTGCCATCTTCATTTGTCACTTTATAATTAAATACATTTGCATTTGTTGAAGAACCAATTATAGAACCACCCTTTTGAAGTATTCCTTCTGCATTTCCATTTTCAGCTGTACTTAATCTTTCATATTCGTTTTTTAATAATCCATTATATCCATCTATAAATCCATAGCATTCTACATTATTATTTTCTGCCGTTTTTACAATGCCTCTTATTACAGCATTAAAACCTGCTACATCTCCTCCATTTGCTAATATTGCTACTTTTTTAATCATTTTTTCTTCCTCCATTCAATTTATTTATTAAAAATTAATGTACTTTATCCTAAAAGACTTTTGATTTCTTCATCTGATTTAAGTTCTTTTGTCAAAAATTGAAAAGCTCTTTTATCTTGTTTTACAGCAATTTCTGCAATTTCTTTATCATTTCTTAATCTATAACTTGCAAATTTTACAATTAATCCTTTATTAGAAACAGCCGCTTTTACAATGTCCTTATCATCTCTCAATTTTTCACTTGCAAAATAAAGAGTTTGTCCATATGTTTGTACACTTGCCATTATTACATCCTTATCTGCTCGTAATTTATCAGAAGCATAACAAGCTGTCCATGGTGCTCCTTTTATTGCCAGTAGCATTAAATCTTTATTATCTTTCAAACGATCAGAAACAAATTCCATTGCTTCACCATCTTGTTCAAGAGCTGTTTTTACAATCTCTTCATCATCATGAAATTCTGGTGCAGCAAATTCTAATAATTTTCCTTTTCCTTTTACTGCATTTAATACATATTCTCTATTATTACAATTTTTTCTCATTTCTGTAACATCTGGATCTTCCATTTTTTATTATTTTCACCTCTATTTTTATTCAATGTTCTTTTTTACACCAATATTTTCAAATGATGTGCTCCCAAAAGAACATTTTGCTATTAACGCTTTTATTTTTATACCTTGTTCTGAAAACATTCTTTCATGTTCTGTTTCTATATTATTTTCAAAAATTGGTTCTTTATGCAAATCATATGTTTTTGCTATTATTTCAAATCCACTTTCTTCAAAATAAGTTAAGCTTGAATTAAATAAATCGTCATCATCTGTTTTAAAATAAATTTCTCCATTTTCTGATAAAAATTGTTTATATTTTTCTAATTGTCTAGTGTGTGTAAGTCTCTTTTTTCTGTGTTTTCCTTTTGGCCATGGATTGCAAAAATTTATATATATTCTTTGTATATTGTCTGTTTTATCTAATATCATTAGTATTCTTTCTATGTCAAATCTTGTGAGTAATACATTGTCTGGTTCTATGTTTTTTTCTTTATATATTTGTTCTACATTTCTTTTTGCTAGTCCTAACATTGCATCAACTAAGTCTATTGCTATGTAATTTATGTTTAAATTACTTGATGCTAAGTTTGATATGAATTGTCCTTTTCCACATCCTAATTCCAAATGTATTGGTTTGTTAGGGTTCTTAAATTGTTCTTTCCATTTTCCTTTTAGTTCTTCTGGATTGTCTATGTAGAACTTACTGGCTTCTAATTCTGGTCTTGCCCATTTTTTGTATCTTATTCTCATTTTTGTGTTCCTTTCGTTTGTTTTTATATTGTTTATTACTTTTAATGTTTATTGAATTATATACATATTTTTTGAAATTGTAAAGTGATTTTTGATTTTTTACTATTATAAAAATATAAGGAATATTCAGGGTTAAAAAGTATATATTAAGCCAAAATCTTTGTATTTTTTTCAAAAACATGTTACAATATATTTCATAAAAAGAAATCCAAATTTATCAAAAGGAGTATCACAAAAAATGAATTTAGAATACCAAATAGAAGATGAAAATAAAACAATAAATAACATATTACAAAACGAATTAAAAATCTCATCTAGACTACTATACAAATTAATAAACATGCAAAAAATATATATAAACAATAATCCTTATGACACACGAAAAAAAGCTCATAAACAAGATGTTTTAACAATTGACTTTGATTATGAAGAAGACAATTCAAATATTCTACCTACAAAAATGGACTTAGACATAATTTTTGAAGATGAGTGGTTATTAATAATTAATAAACCGGCCGGAATTGCAATACATCCATCAATATTGCACTATTCTGATTCACTATGTAATGGTATAAGATTTTACTTTGATAAAATTGGATTAAAGAAAAAAATAAGACCTGTAAATAGGCTTGATTTAAATACTTCTGGATTAGTAATTTTTGCAAAATGTGAATATATTCAAGAATGTCTAATAAATGAAATGAAAACTAATGAATTTAAAAAAGAATATTTAGCCATATGTAAGGGATCTTTTGGCGAAAAATCTGGTACAATAAATTTGCCAATTGCTAGAAAAGAAAATAGCATTATTGAAAGATGTATTTCAGATAATGGCCAACCATCTATTACCCATTTTGAAGTTTTAAAAAATTTAAAAGAATTTTCTTTGGTTAAATGTACTTTGGAAACTGGTAGAACTCACCAAATTAGAGTACATATGTCTGCTATTGGTCACCCTTTAATTGGTGATAGCTTATATGGCTCTGCTTCTAGCTTAATCAGTAGACAAGCATTACACTGCTATAATTTAACTTTCAAACATCCAATCACTAATGTTATTTTAAATTTTTATTGTGAATTACCTTATGATTTTAAGTATTTTGATTTTTAATTATAAAAAAGAGTAAATCTGTAAGCCGGGTTCTGTCTTCAAAAATAGTCATTTATCTAGGGCATATATTGCTATATGTCTCAAGCCACGCAAGTCAAGAAGGTGCCGAGCAGGCTTAATCTTCTTTGTTAGGTGTTGCTCCAGATGGGGTTTACACAGCATTCTATGTCACCATAGAACCGGTGAGCTCTTACCTCGCCTTTTCATCCTTACCTCTTAGCGAACATCAGGATTTCTCCCTCGAACATAATAAGAATGGCATAGCCAAACTATTAAAGAGGCGGTTATTTTCTGTTGCACTTTCCTTAGGGTCACCCCTACTAGACGTTATCTAGCATCATTGCTCTATGGAGCCCGGACTTTCCTCTCGTAGTTCCTTTCGGAAGTTACCAGCGACTATTCAATTTACTCTTTGATGATTATATCACACATTTTCTAATTCTTCCAGTAAATTTTTATATTTTATTAAAAAAACTTCATTATCTTTTAAATTTACTGAATTTTTAAGTTCATTAATCATTATATATGCTTTATTTATGTTGTATTTACTACCATCTTGATTTGATTCATATTTTTTATCATTTTCTTTATTACTTATATCTGTTACAATCTTTATAAATTCTTGTTGTGCTAGGTTTACATTATTATTGATATCTTCCCATTGTTCATCATCTAAAACACTATATGCCTTAAAAATATAATTCTTTGTTTTGATTACAACTTTATCTTTTTCCTGTTTTGAACATTTTTCAACAAACTTAGGTAAAAAATCATATACTGCTGAAAGTTCTTTTAATGTTTCTTTTTTATCTTCATCTTTTACAGCTTTTGTCAAATTATCATATTCCTTATTAAAGTTTGTAATGTCCTCTTTATTTTCCACCACTTGATATAAATCTATTGTAGTTGAGTATAATACTGTATATATTTTTTCAACATCATTTTTAATTTGATTCCAATTGATTTCATCTTTTTGAGTTAATATTCCTTCTTTTTTTAATTCATACTGTTTATTTGTCGTCTGTCCCTCTTGTTCAGTCTCTGATGAGCTTTTTTCTGAGCCTTCACTAGATTTTCCACCACTATCTTGCGATGAATCAGTACCAGATGATTCCGATTGTTCACTATCTTCTTCTATATTTGTAGCTGAAATAGTATAATTTTCAAATTTTATATTGTTAATTTCATTAAATAAATTTTGAAATTCATTTTCTAAATATTTTATTTCTGCTAGTGTTTTTTCATTTATATCTTCTGAATTATTTTTTGCTGATACTTTATAAATGCAAAATCCTGCTATAAAAATTATTAATATAAGCATAATATATGCAATTTTCCCATATTTTTTCAAACCAAACCTCCTATTTTACATTTTTTACTATAATTATTATTTGCTTTTTTATTACAAACTATTCCATTTTTTCTTTTATGTATATTTTTTTCTTTATTAAATATACTAAATAGTAGTAAATATGCGAACTTAAAATTAAGTTTTGCCAATATTATTAATATAACTTATCATATCAAAAAATGGAGAGAAATATGGTTTCTGTAAATTTATATAGTAATAGTTCAAAAGAATTAGAAAAGTTTTTAAGTTCATTTTATAACTCTTCTTTTAATATAAATAATGTTTTAACATGGCAACATTCATATAATAATCCAATTGAAGTTGCCGAAATAATTGGTATTTTTGCTGATAATATTGATGATTTTAAAATTATGATGTGGGTTTCTTTGGATAAAGGTGTTTATATTCATGTTACTAATGAAAATGCTGATAAATTAATTAAATATCTATTTGAAAGATATCCTTATTAAAAAAAATGTACTAGACTAAAAATCTAGCACATTTTTATTATTCTTCTTCACTTACATGTTCAACTGTTTTATCATCATCTAATTTAGGATCTGCTTCAACTGTAACCGTTTTCTCTAAATTAGATTTTTCTTCACTTTCTGTTTGTTCATTTTCATTAGAATCACTATTTTCTATTATTTCTACTTCTTTTGCTGGTTCTTCTTTAATTTCTTCTTGTTTTGTTCCACATTTAGGACAGAATTTAACATCTTTTTCTATTTCAGCAAAACAACTTGGGCATTGTCTTTTATCTTTTAGTTCTAAACATTGTTTTAAATTTGACTCTATTTCATCACTTAAAACATCTATCTTTGTGCATTTTTCTTCTACTTCTTTTTCTATTTCGTATTTTCCTTCTCTTGTATGTTTTTGATAAACAGTCTCTCCTATTTCTTTATATATTTCATTTATTTGTGATTTTAAATCAGCAATCTTCATTCTTAATTTAGCTTCCTTAGCTAATTTTCCTGTCTTATCTGCTGTTACTTTGTATGCTTCACTTGCTTTTTTACCTAATTTATCAAAAAATTCCATTTTTATTCCTCCATTCAAGTTATCAATTTATATATTTTTTTATATTATGATTTTTTTACATATTTGATAGCTTTTTTATAAATATTATTCCTTTTTTTTTTAATTTTTATTCTGAAAATTTTATTCCATTTTTTTATCTCTTGTCATCAAAGTTTTAACAGCCTCTTGTGGATCAAGATTTTCATATAAAACTTTATAAACAGTCTCAACTATTGGCATTTCAATATTATGTAATTTTCCAAGTTCATAAGCAACCTCAATATTATCAACACTCTCAATTACCATTCCAACTTCTTTTTTAGTTTCTTCAAGTGTTTTTCCCTGACCTATTAAATAACCCGCTTTTCTATTTCTGCTATGTTCACTTAAACAAGTTACTATCAAGTCTCCTAAACCACTTAAACCATAAAAAGTTTCTTCTTTTCCACCTAGCTCTACACCCAATCTAACAATCTCTTTTAAACCTCTTGTTATTAATGCTGCAAAGCTATTATCACCAAGGCCTATTCCAGCAGCCGCACCTGCGCAAAAAGCAATTATATTTTTTAATGCTCCACCAAGTTCTACTCCCTTTACATCATTTGAAGTATATATTCTCATTTTTTCTGACATAAATGCATCTTGAACATTTTTTAATATATTTTGATGCTTTGAAGCAATAACTAATGCAGTAGGTATCGCAATTGAGACTTCTTCTGCATGACTTGGTCCTGATAGCACACCAATCTTAGCTGTTGGCATTTCTTCTAAAATAACCTCATCTAATGTCTCTAATGTTTCTTTTTCAAATCCCTTTGAGCATATTATTATTGGTGTATTTCCTACAAATTGTTTATACTGTTTAAATGTACTTCTTGTGAATTTTGAAGGTGTAACATGTAAAATCATCTCAGCATCTTTCATTACCTCTTCAAAGTCTGTTGAACAATAAATATTTTCTGGTAATGTTATCTCTGGTAAAAACTTGCATTTCCTTTCATTATTTAGTAAATCTCTTTCTTCTTCCATAAAAGACCATATTTTAACATTATTTCCTATACTAGCTAGATGTACAGCTAACGCTACTCCCCAGCTTCCACTACCTATTATTGCAATATTCATAAATTTTCCTCCTTTGTTTTTTCGTCCAATGTGAATAATCAATGGGGACATTGTTAAATTATTTTGTTCCTTTAAAACTCAATTTGTTTTCTGTTCCATTTAAAATTCTTTTTATATTACTTCTATGATTATATAAAACAATTATAGCTAATATTACACTATAAACAAAATATACTCTACCATTTTTTCCATCTGTTAAAACTGTATAATGTTGATTTATAAATAATGTCAAAACAGGGAATAAAACAGCTGCTGCACATGAACCTAATGAAACCATTCTTGTTAACGCCATTAAAACAATTGCAAATACTAGACAAATTAATCCTATTTGCCAATTACTCATAAGTAAAACTCCAAGAGATGTTGCCACACCTTTTCCACCTTTAAATCCAAAAAATATTGGAAATGTATGTCCTAAAACAACTGCAATTCCTGCTATTTGTAAAAGTAACTCTTTGTCTAAATTTTTTACTATACTTCCTACAATTATTGCAATTGCAATAGATATAACCCCTTTTAATATATCACATATTAAAGTGATGGCTGCCGCTTTTTTTCCAACTGAACGTAACATGTTTGTTGTTCCTGCATTTCCACTTCCCTTTTCTCTTACATCAAATCCTGCCATTTTTTTACTTATTAACACTGAAAAATTTACGCTACCTATTAAATACGCTATTACCGCTACTATAATATATACTGCCATTTTTTATACCTTCTTTCTTTCACTTATTAATATTCATTTTTAAGACAACACCTTATAAAAAGTCATCTCAAAAATAACATTATTCTTTTTCACCTTTTTCTCTAACAATAATTCTAACTGGTGTTCCTTCTAATCCAAATTCTTTTCTAATTTGGTTTACCAAATATCTTTGATAAGAAAAATGGAATAGTTCTTTATTATTAACAAAAATTACAAATGTTGGTGGCTTTGTAGAAGCCTGTGTTCCATAATAAATTTTTAGTCTTCTTCCTTTATCTGTTGGTGGTTGAACAATTGCTATTGCTTCATTTATTACTTGATTTAATACTGATGTTGATACTCTTAATGCATTTTGTTGAGCTACATTATTTATCATATCAAATAATTTATCAACTCTTTGACCTGTTTTTGCAGATATGAAAATCATTGGTGCATATGATAAATATGATAGTTTTTCGTAAACTTCTTTTTTGTATTTTTCAAGAGTTCCTGTTGTTTTCTCATATTCATCCCATTTATTTACAACTATAATAACTCCTTTTCCTGCTTCATGAGCTTCACCAGCAATTTTAGCATCTTGGTCTGTTACACCATCATTTGCATCAATCATCATTAAACATACATCTGCTCTTTCAACTGCTAATAAACTTCTTTGAACACTATATTTTTCAATTGTTTCATTTACTTTTGCTTTTTTTCTAATACCAGCTGTATCTATTAAAACATATTTACCATGTTCATTTTCAAATGGTGTGTCTATTGCATCTCTTGTAGTTCCTGCAATGTTACTTACTATTGTTCTTTTTTCTCCTAGAATTTTGTTTATTAAAGATGATTTTCCTACATTTGGTTTTCCTATTACTGCAACTTTGATTGTTTCATCATCATCTTCTGATTCGTCTTTTTCTGGAAAGTGCTCGTATATTGCGTCAAGTACATCTCCTATTCCTAGTGCATTTGATGCTGATATTGGATATGGGTCTCCTAAGCCTAAATTGTAAAATTCATATGCGTCTTGTCTATCTTTTTCATAGTTATCTGCTTTGTTGCAGACTAATACTATTGGTTTTCCTGATTTTTTTAGCATTAATGATATTTCTCTGTCTGCTGCTGTTACTCCTTGTTTTATGTCTGTTAGGAATATTATTACATCTGCCATTGATATTGCTAGATTTGCTTGTTCTCTCATTTGTGATAAGATGATGTCTTCTGATTCTGGCTCTATTCCTCCTGTGTCTACTAGTGTGAATTTTCTTCCTCTCCAGTTTGTTTCTGCATATATTCTGTCTCTTGTTACTCCTGGTGTGTCTTGTACTATTGATATTCTGCTTCCTGCCAAATAGTTGAAAAATGTTGATTTTCCTACATTTGGCTTTCCTATTATTGCTACTATTGGTTTTGCCATAATTCTCTTCCTTTCGCTACGCTCATCGTCATCCAAAATTTTTTCAA
>FR901936.1:4939-27318 GCA_000438255.1 Clostridium sp. CAG:389 | reverse complement strand
AGGCAACGATACTATAAAAAAATTCTTACTGAACGGTAACAAAACCAGGATTAATATCAAACAAACAAAAAATTTCTTGCTTTTTGTCTTTTTATATAGTAAAATGTAAAAGGTGAAAAAAATGTATTTAAAAAGATTAGAATTACAAGGATTTAAATCCTTTGCAGATAAAACAATATTAGAACTAATGCCTGGAATAACAACAGTAATAGGACCAAACGGGTCAGGAAAAAGTAATATATCAGATGCAATCAGGTGGGTACTCGGAGAGCAAAGTATGAAATCATTAAGAGGAACAAAATCAATGGATATCATATTTGCAGGAACCCAAAATAGAAAATCTTTGGGCTTTGCAGAAGCCTCTTTGGTATTTGATAATTCTGATGGAGCATTACCAATTGAATATACGGAAGTAACTGTTACAAGAAAAATTTATAGAAGCGGAGAGACAGGTTATTTTATAAATAAGGTTCCATGCAGACTAAAAGATGTATTAGAATTATTTATGGATACTGGTATAGGCAAAGATGGATATTCAATTATTGGACAAGGAAAAATTGATGAAATTTTGAGTAATAAATCAGAAGATAGAAGACACATATTTGAAGAAGCGGCAGGGATTGTTAAATATAGGACAAGAAAACAAGAATCAGAGAAAAAGCTAGAACATACAAAATTAAATCTTTTAAGAATCAATGATATTTTGACTGAAATAGAAGGCAATTTAGAACCATTACAAATTCAAGCTGATAAAGCTAAAAAATATTTGAATTTGAGAGAAGAATTGAAAAGTATTGAGATTGGTTTATTTGTTTACAATATAGAAAAATATAAGCAAGAACTAGAAAAAGTTGTTCAAGATATTGATGTTATGCAGACTCAATGTAATGATGAAGAAGGAAGATTAGAAAGAATAAAAATCTTAAAAGAAGAGTTGAAATCTAGTATTGATGAGATTACAGAGACAATTGAAAATATGTCAAATATAGGTTTTGAGAGTCAAAAACAAATTGAACAATTAAATTCTGATATAAATGTTGCTAAAACTAGAATTGCAAATAATAATGAAAATAATGATAGATATCTAAAAGAAATTTATGAACAAAATGCTAAAATTCAAGAATTAAAAGAAGAAATTGAACAAAAAGAAGCTAAAAAAGATAATTTAAAACAAAATAAAGAAAAATTTGAAAAAGAGCTAAATGAAAAACAAGAAGAACTAGATAAATTAACAGAAAAATTATCTTCAAAAGAATTAGAAATTGAAGGATACAAGCATACAGTAGAAGAAAATACAGACAAAAAATATGAACTTCAATCAGAAATAAATGCTCAAAATATAAATTACCAAAATTTTGAGAAAAGGCAAGCACAAATAAGACAAGAAATGCAATCAACAATTTCTGAGTTGGATTCAACACGTCTTAATAAAGAAGATATTGCTAAACAATTTAATGAAATTGAGAACAAGAAAAATAAGGCTCAAAATTCATTAAGTGAAGTTGCAAAACAAAGAGAAGATGCAAATCAAAAAATCAAATCATTTGAAAGTAATATAAATATTTTATCAAGTGAAATGAGAATAAAAGAGTCAAGATTAAAATTTTTGATAGAGACCGAAAAAGAAAAAGAAGGATATATCAAAAGTGTTAAATCATTACTTAAAGATTGTGAAAATATTAAAGAGCTTGGAAAAGGTATGAATGGTGTTTTAGCTAATATTATTGAAGTACCAGATGAGTTACAAACTGCAATCGAAATGTGTTTAGGTGCAAGCCTTCAAAACATTGTAACAGAGACTGAAACAGATGCAAAAAGATTAGTTGAACATTTAAGAAAAAACAATTTGGGAAGAGCATCATTCTTACCAATTTCATCTGTTAAAGGTAGAAAACTAGATAAAATAAAAGGTAATGAGGGTGGTGTTGTTGGAATTGCATCAGACCTTGTAAAATATAACAAAAAATATGAACAAATTATTTTGAATTTACTTGGTAGAACTGTAATTGTTGACAATATGGATACTGCTATTAGAGTTGCAAAACAGAATGGTTATACATTTAGAATTGTAACAACAGAAGGTGATTTAATTAATCCATCTGGTGCAATTACTGGCGGTTCTGTTGCTAAAAAGACTGTTAATATTTTGGGTAGAAGCAAAGAAATTGAAAAATTAGAAAAAGAAGTAAATGAACTAAAAGTCAAAATCAAAAAATTAGAAGACGAAAAACAGGAATATGAAGAATCAATTGAAGGTGTTTTAGAGTTATCTGCAAATCTTGAAAAAGAATTACAAGAAATAGATATTACTTATGCAACTGAAAAGCAAAAAGTTATTTCGATAAATGAAAATATTGAAAAACTTGAAAAACGTTTAAATAGGCTAAAAGAAGAGCAGGCAAATCTTGAAAAACAAAAAGAGAAAGCTGTTTCAACAAAAGGTGATTTACAAGTTGAAATAAATAAGATTATTGAACAAAATGAAGAACTTTCTAAAATTATTAATGGATTTGCAGAACTTAATAAAGATGACCAAAAATATATTGATGATTTGAATTTTGATATTACAAATTTGAAAATTTCTGTATCATCTTTTGATGAGAGTGAAGCTTCAATACAGGAAATTCAAGAAAGAATTAATCAAGAGTTAGAAAATGCACATACAAGTATTGAAAATAAAAATGCACAAATTGAACAAATTAAAAAAGACAATGAAGAACTTGAAAAATCAATACAAGACACCCTTCAAAAAATAGAGGAAGTTAAAGAAAGTGTTAATAGTAGTAGTTCAAAAATTGAAGAATTGAAAAAGGAAAGAGCTCAAAAGAGTGAAAAACTTTCTAAACAAGAAGATGAGATTACTGTTAAATTTAAAGTAATTGAAGACTTGAAAGGTCAACTTGTAAAATTAGATGTTAAAAAAACAAAAATCGATGAAGATATTAATGACGTTATTAACAAAATGTGGGAAGAATATGAACTTACACCAAATAATGCAGAACAATATCAAAAGCCTGAAAATGTTGCTTTAACACAAAAAAGAGTAAATAATTTAAGAACCGAGATTAGAGAACTTGGAAGTGTTAATATAAATGCAATAGAGGAATATAAAAATTTAAAAGATAGATATGATTTTATGAGTGAACAACGTTTAGATTTAGAAAATACAATGAGTAAATTAAGAAAAGTAATTTCAGATATGACTCAAATTATGAAAGAACAATTCAAAGAAAAATTTAAGGTCATAAATAAAAACTTTGGCGAAGTATTTGCAGAGTTATTTGGTGGAGGAAAAGCAGAACTTACGCTAGAAGATGAAGAAAATATTTTAGAGTGTGGAATTGAAATTACTGTACAACCACCAGGAAAAAAATTACAAAATATGATGCTTCTTTCAGGTGGAGAAAAGGCATTTACAGCAATTGCATTATTATTTGCAATCTTAAAAATAAATCCAGCACCATTCTGCGTATTGGACGAAATTGAAGCAGCGCTTGATGATGTAAATGTGTTTAGATATGCTGATTATTTGAAGAAGTTTACTGAACATACTCAATTTTTAGTTATTACTCATAGAAAGGGTACTATGGAGGCTGCTGATTCTGTTTATGGTGTTACTATGGAGGAGAGTGGTATTTCTAAGTTGTTGTCTATGAAATTGAAACAATAGAATAAAAAATAAATTTATTGAATATAAAATAAAAACCGGAATCAAGTGATTTCGGTTTTTTGACACAATATACTTAATAAAATATTAAGCATTAGCAATTAGCAATTTTTCTTTGCAAACTGAGATATATACAGGTTAGATCGTATAGCCCGCAAATGGCATGCTTTTACATCATTTGAATTTTTGCATAAAATAGATTTCTGGGAATCATTGTAATCTCCTCGATGATACGTATTGACCCATTCTAAGAAAGACATAATTGCGCCTTCTGTACCAGTGATGGTGAAATATACACCATTTTCATCAGTTATTGTCAAAGATTTGTTGCTCATAAAGTGTTACCTCCTGTTGTTTAATGCAAGCATTATACTACAAATTAATTCAAAATGCAACAAATTTAAAAAATCCTATAAAAATTAATAATATTCCAGATAAAACAGACCATACATTTTGTGGTAATTTGCAAAAATTTCTAATGTGAATTCCTAAATAAGCTCCAAAACTAAGAAAAGCTAGTTGTAAAATACTTACTAAAAAAGGAAATAAAGTTAAATTTATATCAGTTATTGCTCCACAAATACCAATGCAAAAACTATCCAAAGAAAGTGCAATTGCTACAAATGTAGCCTCTTTTGGTTCAATAATTTTTGAATGATTTAAATCAGAAGATATTGGACTATTGAATATATTTTGTGAATCTTTCTCTTTTTTTAATGCTTGATAACATATATATATTCCCATACAAATTAATATTAAGCAACCTATGAAATTAGTAAATGCTTTTGGAAATATATATTGAATAATATTTCCAAAAAATATTGATATATATGTAGTCATGAGTGATATTGTAAATAAAATTATTTTTCCTATTTTAGATATTTTTGTATTTTTTATTCCATATGTAATACCTATTCCAAGTGAATCGATACTACTGGATATTGCTAAAAGTAATGAATTTATCATAATAACACCTCTTACAACATAATATGACAAAAAATTTTTGATGTTACTTTGTAATAAAAAAGTACAAGCCACATATATTTTAATAAATTATAAAAAGTTACAATTCATAAGAAAAAGGAGTGAATATTATGTGGCAAACACTAAGAAAAGAAGAAGTGTTAAGGCAATTAGACACAGATGAAAAACAAGGACTAACAGAAAAAGAGGTGAAAGAAAGACAAGAAAAATACGGAAAAAATAAGTTAGAAGAAAAAAAGAAAGAAAGCTTTATAGTAAAATTTATAAAACAATTTAATGATTTTATGATAATCATACTAATAATAGCATCAATAATATCAGCAGTTGTATCTAAAATGCAGGGAGAAAATGATTATGTAGATTCAATAATAATCATAGGAATAGTAGTATTTAATGCACTAATGGGAGTAATTCAAGAGTCAAAAGCAGAAAAATCAATAGAAGCCTTAAAACAAATGACTCCTCAACTTGCAAAAACAATAAGAAGTGGAAAAACAGTAGAAATAAATGCAGAAGAACTTGTAAAAGGAGACATCATAATTTTAGATGCAGGAAATTTTGTACCTGCTGATTGTAGAATTTTAGAAAGTCATAACTTGAAAATAGAAGAATCATCATTAACAGGAGAAACACAAGGGGCTGAAAAAGATGCTGATGTTTTATGTAGCAAAAATGCACCTTTGGGAGACATGAAAAATATGGCATTTATGGCTAGTATAACAGTAAATGGACATGGAAAAGCGGTTGTTACAGACATCGGAATGAATACAAAAGTAGGACAAATTGCTAATATGATCATAGAAGATGAGGCACCGCAAACACCATTACAGAAAAAGTTAGGGGAAGTTGGTAAAATATTAGGATTAGCGTGTCTAGCAATATGTGTAATAATTTTTGTTATGGGATTAATAAAACATATAGAGCCTGTTGAGATGTTTATGACATCTGTTGGACTTGCAGTTGCTGCAATTCCGGAAGGACTACCTGCAATTGTTACAATTATGCTTTCAATTGGTGTTACAAAAATGGCAAAAAAGAATAGTATAATTAGAAAATTGCCAGCTGTTGAAACTCTTGGAAGTAGTAGTGTTATTTGCTCTGATAAAACAGGAACTTTAACACAAAATAAAATGAAAGTTGTTGATGTTAGAAGTCAAAATAGAAAATTTATTATAGAATTGGCTACATTATGCACAGATTGTGATGTTAATGTGGAAAATGATGTTACAAAAGTTTCAGGAGAACCAACAGAAAAGGCTATTGTAGAGGAAGGAATAAATATTGGGAGTGTAAAAAATAGATTAGAAAATTTTATGCCAAGAGTTAATGAAATTCCTTTTGATTCTAATAGAAAAATGATGACTACTATTCATAAAATAGGTAATAAGTATAGAGTTATAACAAAAGGTGCACCAGATGTGTTATTACAAAAGTGTACAAAGCAAATTGATACTATAAGTGAAATGACAAATCAATATAATATTAAAATTAGAAGTTTGGAAAATCTAAAAATTCAAAGTGATAATAGGCAGATGGCACAAAAAGCTTTAAGGGTAATTGCTGTGGCATATAAAGACTTAGATGTATTGCCAAGCAAAATAGATTCACAGAGTATTGAAAATAATTTGACATTTGTTGGTTTGATTGGAATGATTGATCCTCCAAGAAAAGGTGTAAAAGAAGCGGTTCAAGTATGTAAAAATTCAGGAATAAAAACGGTTATGATTACAGGTGACCATTTAGAGACAGCAAAAGCAATAGCAAAAGATTTGGGAATATTAGAACAGAGGGATTTAGCTATAACAGGTCAAGAACTTGATAAAATGACACAAAATCAATTGGAAAAAAATATAAAAAAATATTCGGTTTTTGCAAGGGTTACTCCGGAACATAAAGTTAGAATTGTAAAGGCTTGGCAACGTAATGGAGCAGTTGTTGCAATGACAGGTGATGGTGTAAATGATAGCCCTGCTTTGAAAAATGCTGATATTGGAATTGCTATGGGAAAAAATGGTACAGATGTTGCTAAAAATGCGGCAGATATTATACTTACAGATGATAATTTTGTTACAATAGTTGAGGCTGTAAAACAAGGAAGAAATATTTATGATAATATTAAAAAAGCAATACATTTTTTGATTGCAACAAATATTGGAGAAATTGTAACAATTTTTATGGGACTTGTTCTAGGGCTAAAATCGCCACTTCTTGCTATTCAATTGTTATGGATTAATTTGGTTACAGATTCTTTACCAGCAATTGCTTTGGGACTTGAAAAGCCTGAGAAAGATATAATGCAAAGAAAACCTGTTGACAGTAAAAAGGGAATATTTGCAGATGGTTTATGGAATAAGATTATTGTTGAGGGAATTATGATTGGTGTTCTTACACTTGTTGCATTCAGTATTGGTAATAAATATTATGGTTTAGAAGTTGCTAGAACTATGGCATTTTTGGCTATTGGATTTTTGGAGTTAATTCATAGTTTTAATGTTAAAAATGAGAGATCTATTTTTGAGGCTGGACTTTTTGAGAATAAGTATTTAGTGGAAAGTCTTGTTTTAGGTATTTTTGTCCAGGCTATTGTTGTGGTGGTTCCTGCTTTTGCTTCTGTTTTTGAGGTTGTTCCTTTGAATTTGACTCAGTGGATTATTACTGTTGCTATTTCTCTTTTGCCTGTTCCGATTATTGAGTTACAGAAAAAATTGGATTTTAATAATAATGTTGTGGATAAAAAAGATGAAAAAATAAAAGTTATAGTTCATAGTTAACAATATAGTTTGAAATTTTGAGTGAATTTTTCAAAATCAGTTGCAAATTCTAAAAAAATATGATAAAATAGCTATGCTTAAAAAGAGTATAGCTATTTTAAGCATCTCTACTTAACGAAAAGTTAGGTTGTAAAATCCACAGGGAGGTGAAAATAATGAACAAATACGAAAGTGTTATCATTGTTAATCCAAATATTGACGAAGCAGGTTTAAAAGCATTAGAAGAAAAATTTACAGGATTAATAAATGAAAATGGAAAAGTTGAATCAGTTGAAAACATGGGTAAAAAAAGATTAGCTTATGAAATCAAAAAATTCAAAGAAGGTACATATATGTTATTTAACTTTGAAGCAAACCCAGATTCAATAAAAGAACTTGAAAGAGTTTACAGAATTACAGATGATGTAATAAAATTCATCGTTGTAAGAAAAGAAGACTAATCAAAAAATAAAAAAGTGGGACCTTAAATTAAAGTAATGAAAGGAAGAAAATAAAATGAACAAAGTAATATTAATGGGAAGACTTACAAGAGACCCAGAAGTAAGATATACACAAACAAACAATACACTAGTTGCTTCATTCAGCTTAGCTGTAAACAGAAGATTCGTAAGACAAGGAGAAGAAAGACAAGCAGATTTTATTAACATAGTAGCTTGGAGCAAATTAGGAGAGTTTTGTAGTAAATACTTTAAAAAAGGTCAACAAGTTGGTATAATAGGAAGAATCCAAACAAGAACATGGGATGATGATCAAGGTGTTAAACACTATGTAACAGAAGTTGTTGCAGAAGAAGCATATTTCGCTGATAGTAGAAGAGATGGAGATATGGGAGCAGGATCATTTGAAAATACTTTTGGTAGTACAATGCCAGGAAGTATGGGTTCAGATTTTGAAACATCATCAGCAGATGATTTACCATTTTAATTTAGTACGAGAGGGGGAAATACAAAATGGCAGATAAAAAACAAAAAAGAAATAATAATAAAAACTATGATGAAGATTACAATCCTAAATTCAGAAAACAAAGAAAAAAAGTTTGTGTTTTATGTAGTGATAAAAACTTTGAGTTAGATTACAAAAACGCTGACCAATTAAAGAAATTTGTTAATGATAAAGGTAAAATATTACCTAGAAGAACAACAGGATGTTGTGCTAAACATCAAAGAGATATTACAACAGAAGTAAAAAGAGCTAGACATATTGCTGTATTACCATATGCTCAACAATAGTAAGCATAGAAAAAAAGGCTGAAACTTAGATTATAAAGTTTCAGCCTTTTTGTTACTCTTATGGAAACATTCCATAATTATAGAGGTGAAATAGAATTTAAAGATGTAAACATTTTTTCTATTTCTTTTTGAGCTTTCTCATCTTCGGATTCAAATAACTCCACCCATATATTAGGACCATAAACTGTATTGTCAAGTGTAGTTAAAGTAATCAACACTGGACAACTTGTTGCAACTGTTGAGCAGGCAAAGTTAAATTTCGCAATTTCTATTGGATATTCAACTGGAATAGAATTTTCCAGAAGACCAACTGTTAACGAAAAAGCATTATCAGCATTCGGGTATAAAACTAAGTTTAAATAGTTAGATTTTCCATCTATTGAATGTTTCAAAGTTATAAAGCTACTTACACAGTTTGTTGCATATAATTTGTTCATAATTGAAATGAAATTAGGAAAATCCTGAAACGGCTTTCTTAACTGAAAAGATAAATTCAATAATCTTTTATCTTTTTTAGGAATAGAAATAAGTTCCTCAGATAATTTGAAAGGTTCCGGTTTCTCTAAATGATCAATAGAATCATAAAATATTAAACTGACTTCTTTTTTATTTACTTGAAAATCAAATTTTTTACTAGCTAATTTAGAATACTTAGTTAAATTCCTTAGTAATTCGCCAGATGGTTCTTTATCCAATTTGAACTGAATACTAATTGATGCAAAAGATGCCTTGCAACGATGTATGTCAAGTAGAATGACATAGTAGAAAGAATTATTTTCTACTGCTTGTTTCTTTTGAACTTTGATGTCAACAGTGCTAATTTGGCCTTCAAAAGACATTTTGTTTAGAATCTGAAAAATGGATTCTAATTCATTGAATTCACTCCGAAGTGTGAATTTAAAACTTAAAGGTGTCATAATATTTTCCTCCTATGTGCTATATTACTTTTTGTAATATGTAAATTATAACATAATTTACATAAAAATTCAACTCTTTCTATTGTAAAAAAAGGTAATATATAGTAAAATATAGAAGACAAAAAATAAAAAAGAAGGTAGAAAAATGTTAGAAAAATTAGGAATAGAAGAAAATTTAGAAAAATTATCAAAAGAAGTTGAACAAGAAATAGAAAATCAATTTAAAACAATAAATGAAATATGTGAAAAAAATAGCATGAAGGTATTATCAGCATTCCAAGAATGTAATTTACAAGAAATGCACCTAAACTCATCAACAGGATATGGAATAGATGAAGCAGGAAGAAACAAAATAGAAGAAATATATGCAAAAGTATTCAAAGCAGAAGATGCATTAGTTAGAGCACAATTCATATCAGGAACACATGCATTAGCAATAACATTATCAGCATTATTACGACCAAATGACACAATGATAAGTATAACAGGAGAACCATATGACACACTTCAAACAGTCATAGGATGTAATGAAACAGAAAGCAAAAGTTCATTAAAAGAATTTGGAATAAAATATGAACAAATAGAACTTATAGAAAACGATTTTGACATAAAAACAATACAAGAAAGACTAAAAAAACAAGATGTAAAATTGGTTGAAATTCAAAGATCAAGAGGATATTCAACAAGGAAGAGCTTAACAATTGAAAAAATAGAAAAAGTAGTAAAAGCAATCAGAGAAGTAAACAAAGATGTAATAATAATGGTAGACAACTGTTATGGAGAATTTGTTCAAGATAAAGAACCAATAGAAATTGGAGCAGACATTGCAGTAGGTTCATTAATGAAAAATTTAGGAGCAGGAATAGCAACATCAGGAGCATATATAGTTGGTAGAAAAGATTTAATAGAATTATGTGCAGAAAGACTAACAGCACCAGGAATTGGAAAAGAAATAGGACCATCACTAGGACAAAATACTAAAATTTTAAAAGGACTATTTTTTGCACCACAAGTGGTTAGTTCAAGTGTAAAAACAGCAATATTTGCAAGTAGAATATTAGAAAAATTAGGATATGATGTAGAACCAAAATTTGACGAAATAAGAGCAGATATTGTACAAACTATAAAACTTGGAAGTGAAGAAAAACTAGTGAAATTTTGTCAAGGAATTCAAATGGGTTCACCAATTGATTCAAATGTAATTCCATTTCCTAGTGATATGGGAGGATATGAGGATAAAGTAATAATGGCTGCTGGTACTTTTACAGAAGGGTCAACTATTGAATTAAGTTGTGATGGACCAATTCGTGAGCCATTTATTGCATATATGCAAGGGGGACTTACTTATGAATACGGAAAATTTGGAATATTAAAAGCAATTCAAAAAATGAAAAATTAAAAATCGGGATTGGAGGAAGGGGCTCCAATCCCTAAAAAATCATAAAAGTTAAAAAAGATTTTGGAGAAGAGTATGAATGTTGTAGTAATTGGTGGAGGGCCTGCTGGAATGATGTCAGCGATTAGCTCTGCTGAAAATGGAAATAATGTCATTTTATTAGAGAAAAAAGAGAGACTTGGAAGAAAATTGTTAATTACAGGTAAGGGAAGATGTAATATTACGTCTTCTTTGCCAATTAATGAATTTATACAAAATATACCAGGTAATGGTCAATTTTTATATAGTGCTTTCAAAAATTATACAAATAATGATATAATAGATTTTTTAAATAAAGAAGGCTTAGATGTAAAAGAGGAAAGGGGAAATAGAATTTTTCCTATTACCGATAAATCCTTGGATGTTTTGAAATGTTTTACTAATAAATTAAAAGAGTTGAATGTAAAAGTTGAATATAATATGCAGGTTACAGAGATTGTTCCCAAAAATGAGTATGGAAATTTAAAAGTAATTGCACATGAATTAAAAGATAATGAACAATATGGAAATACTAAAACTTTTGAAGCAGAGAAAGTTATATTGGCAACAGGAGGAAATAGCTATCCATTAACTGGTTCAACAGGTGATGGATATGAATTAGCAAAGAAATTGGGACATACAGTAACTAAAATTAGACCTTCTTTGGTTCCATTAGAAGCCTTTGAACAAAATATGTGTAAAGAATTACAAGGTTTATCTTTAAGAAATATAAATATTCAATTTAAAAATAAAGAAAATAATAAGGTTATATATGATGATTTTGGGGAGATGCTATTTACTCATTTTGGTGTATCTGGTCCTACAATTCTAAGTAGTTCAGCACATCTTGTTAGGTATAAAAATATTGATGAACTTTTAAAAAATAAAAAGATAGTTTTAAATATAGATTTTAAACCTGCATTATCAGAGGAAAAATTAGATGAAAGAATATTAAGAGATTTTGATGAGTTCAAAAATAAACAATTTAAGAATAGTTTGGATAAATTATTACCACAAAAATTGATTCCTGTAATTATAGAAAAAAGTGGAATAAATCCTGAAAAAAAGGTTAATGAGATAAATAAAAAAGAGAGACATAGACTTGTTAATTTATTAAAAAATTTCGAGGTTGTTATAAAAGGTTTTAGACCTATTGATGAAGCAATAATTACTAGTGGTGGAATAAATATTAAAGAGATAAATCCAAAAACAATGGAATCAAAATTAGTAGAAGGTTTATATTTTGCAGGTGAAATTATTGATGTTGATGCATATACTGGTGGGTTTAATCTTCAAATTGCATATTCTACGGGGTATACTGCTGGGCAGTAAGATGAATGATGAAAGGAATAAAGAATGAATAATTTTATTTCAATTAAAAAAAATGTTGAAACTGAGATAATTGTAAAAAAATCTAAATTTATATGTAATTTGATAAGAGTAGAAAGCCAAAAAGAAGCAGAAGAATCTATAAAGAAAATAAAGAAAAAATATTATGATGCAAGACATAATTGTGTTTCATATAGAGTTATTGAAGATGAACAAATAGTTGAAAAATCAAGTGATGATGGTGAGCCATCTGGAACTGCTGGGGGTCCAATGCTAAATATTTTGCAAAAAAATAATTTATGTAATGTTTTGGTTATTGTAACAAGATATTTTGGAGGAATCTTACTTGGAACAGGTGGTTTAGTCAGAGCTTATTCTGATGCAACTTTTGAGGCAATAAACTTTGCAGAAAAAATAGAAGAATGTATTGGCTTAGAGGCAGAAGTAGAACTGGATTATAATAATTTGGAAACTTTTAAATATTATTGTAAAAAAAATGATATTTATATAAAAGATTATGAGTATTCTGAGAAAATTATTTGTAAAATTCAGTTAGAAGAATGTAATAAAGAAAGATTAATAGATGATTTTAATACAAAAAAAGTTAATTTGATAAATTTAAAGTTTTTATCTAAAAAATTAATAGATAAAAGTATAATAAAATAGAGCTTTTGTAAATATTTGTTAAAAGTAATTGAAAAATAAAAAAATACATACTATAATAAGAACTGTAAAAAATTTACAGTTCTTTAATTTGCTGGTAATAGCTTGATTGATAAAACAATCAACATAAAACAAATGAAGAAACATTATAAAATAATGGGAGGATATTATGAAAGAAAAAACAACAATCTTAATTGCAGATGACAATCAAGAATTTGCTCAAACACTTGCTAGATATATTCAAGAGCAAGATGATATGGAGGTAATTGGAATTGCAAAAGATGGGGAAGAAGCATTAGATATGATAGCAAATGTAATGCCAGATGTAGCATTATTAGATGTAATTATGCCACATCTAGATGGAATAGGTGTATTAGAAAAATTAAATATAATAAAATGTGATAAAAAACCAATGTGCATAATGCTTTCAGCAGTGGGTCAAGATAAAATAACTCAAAAGGCTGTTGGATTAGGTGCTGAATATTATGTAGTTAAACCTTTTGATATTGAATTACTTATAAAAAGGATAAAAGAATTGAAAAACTTTAAACCAAGTCAAAATGTTAATAATTTTATTACAAAAGAGGTAAAAACTCAATATGTTGAAATTCCTGTTGATGGTGCTAAAAATCAAGAAAATTTGGAGGCTCTTGTAACAAATATTATTCATGAAGTTGGTGTTCCTGCTCATATAAAGGGATATCAATATTTGAGAGAAGCTATTATAATGGTTGTAAATGATATTGATGTTATTAATCAAATAACTAAAAGTTTATATCCTAAAATAGCTATAAAGTTTAATACAACGCCAAGTCGTGTTGAACGTGCAATTCGTCATGCAATTGAAGTTGCTTGGGGTAGGGGTGACCAAAAAACCGTTGAGAATATTTTTGGTTATACAATTTCAGCTAGTAAAGGAAAGCCTACAAATAGCGAGTTTATTGCGATGATTGCTGATAAATTAAGGCTTGAATTAAAGAGTGCATAAGAAATTAAAAATAAAATGAAAAACCGTGTCAAAATAGTGACACGGTTTTGCCTTTACCTATTGGAAGCAATTTTTCGAGCAATATTCTTTTGTCTCTTACAAGTGTAAGGAACAAAAAATAAGAATGTTGTTGCAATTTGATATAATGCTGTTTTAAAGCTTTCAATATATTCTTTCATAAAGCGATGCTCCTTTCAAATAAGCATATAAAATTGTAATCAGTTTATTATAACATGAAATATTGATAAATATCAATAAATTTATACAAAAAATCGCTATTTGGGTTTTGGTTTTATTATATTTTGAGTTATAAGATTGTGTTACAATAATGTTTAATATGGATGTGTATAAAAATTTGATATTGAAACAAAATAAGCATATGAAAGAAGTGATTTAAAATGAAAATATCCTTTATAAAATATGAAAAAGATTATCAAATTCCAAAATTATTAGGAATGAACATAGAAGAAATAAAAGAACCAGAAGAGATTGACAACAAAATAGAAGAACTAAAAAAACAAAAATACACAACAATAGTAATACCTAATGAATTAGCAAGTTTTTCACAAGATATAATAAGTAAATACAAATACGATCCAACATTAAATATAATAATAATTCCATCAAAAGATAATTAAATTAGGAATAAAATAAAAACAACCTCATATACATTTATAAAGAAAAACTGTAAGGAGGTAAAAAATGATAGAAGCACAAAGAGAAAATCTAAATATAAATAAATTAATAGCAGAAAGGAAAGAAATTATATTAGCAGAAGGAGACATGATAGTACCAGATTCAAAACCAGACATTTTAAACACAATTGGTACAAGTGGTATAGCATCAATATATAAAAAAGAAGTGCAAAGTGAAAAGGTAAGACTAGATGGAACAGTAAATGCATACATAATGTATATGCCAGATGGAGCAGATGACACAGTAAGAGGGCTAAATACAAGTGTTGATTTTTCGGAAAGTTTAAATGTTCCGAACTGTCAAGAAGGGATGAATGCAATTTCTGATGTTAAGATAAAATCAATAGAGGCAAAAGTTATAAATGGTAGAAAAATTGGTATTAAGGCAACATTAGAAGTAAACTTGAAAATTTATTCAAATGATAATGTTGAAATAATAAATGAAGTACAAAATGAAGATGATGTACAAATTTTGAAAGAAGATTTGAAACTAAATTCATTAGTTGGAACAGGTAGTACAAAAATTTATGCAAAAGATAATATTCAAATTGATAATATGGACAATTTGGCGGAGATTTTACAGGCACAGGTATGTTTAGTAGATAAAGATATAAAAATCAGCTATAATAAGGTTTTAACAAAAGCAGAAGCGGAAATAAAAATAATGTATTTAACAGAAGACAATAGAATAAATGTTGTTACATATAAAATACCAGTAGTAGGATTTATTGATATTCCAGATGTATCAGAAGAAAATATATGTGATGTAAATTATGAAATCAAAAATATAATTATAAAACCAAATGCACAAGATGAGCATTCAATATATGTTGAAATCGAAATAGAAGTAACATGTTGTGCATATGAAGAAAAGCAAATCAATTTGATTCAAGATATGTATAGCCCAACTCAAAATTTGAACTTTGAGAAAAAACAAATTACAACAATGACAAGTAAGCAAAATATTACAGGAGTTAAGCAAATAAGAGAAAAAATAAATATGAATGATATAGAAGGTTTAAATTTGCTTGATGTAGAGACAACACCTGTTATAATAAATGAAAATAAGATTAATACAAAAATTATGTATGAAGCAGAACTGAATATGAAATTTATTTTTGAAAATTCTAGAAAACAGATAAATGTAAAAGATGCTAAAATTCCATTTGAGTATACAATTGAAAATTTACAAAATGGAGAGTCATTAAATACAAATTGTGATATGGGAATAAAATCACAAGATTTTATAATTCAAGATGGTGGAGATATTAGTTGTAATGTTGATGTTCAGGCTGATACAAGTATGTATAGAACCGCAAATTTGAATATGATTGATAGTATAGTGGAAGATGGTGAGAGGGAAGAGCAGGATTATAGTTTAGTAATTTATGTTGTTAAAAAGGGTGATACCTTATGGAATATTGCTAAGGAGTTTGGTAGTACTGTTGATGGAATTGCTAGAACAAATGGTATTGAGGATAGGAATAAGATATATCCGGGTCAAAAGTTGTATATACCAAAATTTGAAAAAATTTCGGAAAAAGCTTATGAATAGTAAGATATATTCTAGACCAAGAATAAGAATTCCTAAATTATTTTTTTCAAATAATGGAGATAAAAATTTAAAAAGAAAACAAAAAATAGCAAAAATTTTTATAATAATGGTAATTGCATTTAGTACAGTTAAAATTGTATTAGATGCAATTTCTCCAATATTTGATGCATTATGTGAAGATAAGGCAAAATCAATAGCTACAATAATATCAAATAATGAAGCAACAAATGTTATGAAAGACCATACATATGATGAATTATTTACAATTGAGAAAGATAATGATGGAAATATTACAATGATTAAGTCTAATATAATTCCAATAAATGAAATAATATCAGATGTAGCGGTAAAAATACAAACATCAATTAATGAAAGGGGAAGAGAGAATATTAGAATAGCGCTTGGAAGTTTTACAGGTTCTAAATTTTTGGCTGGTAGAGGACCAGGAGTGCCGATTAGGATTTCTTCTATTGGTAATGTTGAGACAGATTTACGTAGTGAATTTTCAGCCCAGGGGATTAATCAAACATTACATAGAGTGTATTTACAAGTGGATTGTGAGGTTAGTATTTTGACTCCTTATAATACTATTTCTGAAAAGGTTTCTAATCAGGTTTTGCTTATTGAGAATGTGATTGTTGGTAAAATTCCAAGTGCTTATTATAATCTTGAAGGCGTTGATTCTACTAGTGCGTTGGAGTTAATTGAATAGAATGTATATATATTTTTTTAGTCAAAAACATATTTGGAATCTACCATTGAGTTTTTGACTTTTAAAAATATATATACATTTGTGGGATTATTTTTGCAGATATATAGAAAAACGATACACTTATAGCATAATTTTAAAATATAGTAGATTAAAAGAAGATGAAGATGTATACTAAAAGCAGGAGGGGAAAAATGAATATAAAAATAAATACAAATATATCTAATGAAGGAAATGAAGATGAAATTGAAATAACAATAAAAGCATCAAAAAGCTCAAATACATTGACTAAAATAATAGATAGCATTCAATCAATATCAGGAAATATTGAAACAATTATTGGTTCAAAAGAAAATAATGTATCAATTATAAATGTTCAAGATGCTATAAGTTTTTATAGTAAGGAACAAGGCAATTATTGTAAGACATTAAAAGGTGAATTTAAAATAAAAAATAAGTTGTATGAATTAGATGAAACATTGGACAAGTCCAATTTTATAAGAATTTCAAATTCATGTATTGTCAATATAAAGTTTGTAGAGAGCTTTGATTTAAGTATGATTGGAAATATTGTTGTGAAATTTGTTGATGGGACAAGCGAATATGTTTCGAAAAGAAAAATAGCAAATGTAATGAAATTCTTGAAAGAGAGGGGGAAATAATATGAAGAAAATATTTAAAAATATAATAATATGTATTTGTATAGTATATTTTATTTTAAGTCTGATATATAGTATTATTTATAAAGGATTTTATGAAGAATCTGTTGCAGGATATGAATCAAGTACATCAATACTATCAGGAGAAGAAAAAAACAGTACAACAGCTGAGATTTTAGAGGCACAAAGTGTTGGAAGATTGCAAATTTTAGATGAAATTATTGCTATTAGTGTAATATCAATAGTTATAGGAATTATGATAGGATTGCTAAAATCTATTGAAGAGAACTCAGTTATTAAGTATATTGTAATTTTTGTATTTGGATTTTTGGCATATTATATGATATTCAAAACAATATTAATATTAACAAATAAAAATGCTTATGGAATAGACTTTTGGTCTTATTTAAACATAGATGTAATGACATTTGTATGTATTTTAGTTTCTTATGTGTTGATTTATCTTGCTGGAATTTTAGGTATATTTGCTGTAAATAAAATTAAAGTAAATTATTTAAATAAAACACTTTTGAATTCTGAAAGAAAAGAAAAAAAGGATATATATATAATTATAAAAAGGGTTATTATTGGAATATTAGTAATTTTAGTTGTAAGTTTTATAGGAAATATAACTAGAAAGTCAATAATATTAATTAATTATTCTAAAAAAATTAATGAATTGAGTAATTGTAGTAATTATTATGAAAAAAAGGTTATAAAATCAAAAAATTCTGATGAGAGTTATGATATTTCGACACAGGAATTATATTGTAAAAATGGTGTAAGTATGTATGTAATGAGTGATGCACGAATGGATTTTTATTGTAATGATAATACAAAAGAATATATATTATATGATTCAGAGAAAAAGGAGTTTAAAAAGTTAAAGAATGGTAATTCTATAAAGGGATTTTATTTGAATAATAGTTATTTTACAGATTCAAATGTGAAAATATGGGGAAATATTGTTTTGTCATTTAGTATGAATATATATTCAGAAGATGTGGATAATAAGCATTATTATGTTTTTCAAAATGGAAATATAAAAAAATATATTAATAAGTATACATATTTGATTGAAAAAGAGATTGTTCTAAATGTAGATAATGATAATGATGAGATAATTATAAGTGAGTATAATTTTGAATTTGGAAGTGTAACAGATGATAAAGTACAAAAACCTAATATATCTGATATTAAAGAACTTAAAAATGAATAGTGGAGGTAATAAAAAATGAAATTTGTAGTTCAAAGAGTAAAAAACGCACAAGTTGATATAGAAGAAAAAACAGTTGGCAAAATAGACAAAGGATTTATGGTCTTAATTGGAGTAACACATACTGACACAAAAGAAGTAGCAGATTATTTAGTAAAAAAGTTAATTAATTTACGAGTATTTGAAGATGAAAATGGAAAAATGAACAAATCATTAAAAGATGTAAATGGTTCATTACTTTTGGTTTCTCAATTTACATTATATGCGGATTGTTCTAGTGGCAATAGACCTTCTTTTACAGAGGCAGCAAAACCTGATTTTGCAAATGAGTTGTATGAATATATTGTAGATGAATGTAGAAAACAAGTTGAAAGAGTGGAAACAGGGGTATTTGGAGCTGATATGCAGGTAAAACTAGTAAATGACGGACCTGTAACTGTAATTATGGAAAATTAAGGGGAAGTAGTATCTGATTTAGTGGTCGCTCTGTTTGATTTATCAGGCAGAGTTTTTTTGTTATACAAAAAAACTCGGAAGTATAAATACTTTCGAGTTTTGTATATAAGGTCTATCTTTTTGAAAATTGAGGGGCCTTTCTAGCCTTCTTAAGACCGTATTTCTTTCTTTCTTTCATACGAGGATCTCTTGTTAAGAATCCGTTTGTTTTTAAAGCAGGTCTAAATTCGCTATTAGCTTCATTTAATGCTCTTGCAATACCATGTCTGATTGCTCCAGCTTGACCTGTAAATCCTCCACCTTGAACTGAACAAATAACATCATATTTATCAGTTGTATTTGTAACTGTAAGTGGTTGTCTTACTATAACTTTTAAAGTTTCTAATCCGAAAAATTCATCAATATCTTTACCGTTAATAGTTATTTTTCCAGAACCTTCAACTAATCTAACTCTGGCGATTGAAGATTTTCTTCTTCCTGTTCCAATATAAACTATTTTATCTGATTTAGCCATATTATTTTACCTCCCATACTTCTGGTTTTTGTGCTTGATTTTCATGTTCTGATCCAGCATAAACTCTTAATTTTTTAAGTTGAGCTCTTCCTAAAGAGTTGTGTGGTAACATTCCTTTAATAGCTAATGTCATAGCTTTTTCTGGATTTTTTTCTAACATTACTCTTGCTGGTGTTTCTTTCATTCCACCAATGTATCCTGAGTGATGTCTATAAATTTTTTGATCCATTTTATTTCCTGTTAAAATAACATCTTTAACGTTTAATACTATAACGTGATCACCTGTATCAATATTAGGTGTAAATGTTGGTTTGTGTTTTCCTCTTAATAATTTTGCAGCTTCTGTTGCAACTCTACCTAATGGTTTGTTTGCTGCATCAATTATGTACCATTTGCTTTCTATTTCAGCCTTTTTTGGGCTATATGTTGTATTATTCATGGTAATAATTACCCTCCCTATTATTTTATATTTTTATATATGAAATTTAAATTAAAACTACCGGGGAGAAGTTTTATATTTAAATCATATTCTACATAATGCTTAAATATTTTATTACAAAAAAGCTTGTTTGTCAATGATTTTTGGAAAATTTGTGAAAAGTATTGATAAAATTTTTTATTATAATTATAATGGATATATAATTTTTTGATATTCGTTTGTTTTAGTGCTTACGAAGTGTCTCAAAATAATATATAAAATTTGAAAAATAAAACATATTAAAAAGTGTAATTAAATAATAATTATAATATAGAAGTAGTAGGAGGTAAGATGATAAATATAGGTAGTAAAAAACGAAAAACAGATGAAAGACCTAAAAAAGAAGGGTTTATGCAAGGCGTTATAGCACTAATGTTTTCACAAGTACTTATAAAAATTTTAGGCTTAGTATATACATTATATTTAACAAATAGACAAGGTTTTGGAGATAAAGGAAATGGAATATGTGCAAGTGGATATCAAATATATGCATTATTACTTACAATATCTTCAATAGGAGTACCAAGTGCAATATCAAAACTAGTATCAGAAAGAGTTGCGGTTGGAGATAACAAAGGCGCACATAGAATTTTTAAAATAGCATTTGCAACATTTGCAGTAATAGGATTAATTGGAAGTTTATTATTATTTTTTGGAGCAAATGTAATAGCAAATCAATGGTTACAAATACCAGATGCAGAAATGACATTAGTAGCACTATCACCAGCAATATTCTTTGTTACAGTAGCATCAGTTATGAGAGGATACTTTAATGGTAGACAAAAAATCAGTGTAGGTGCAAAATCCCAAACATTAGAACAAGTATTTAAAACATTACTTACAATTATAATAGTTGAAATAGTTGCAATATTATCAAATGTTTCAACAGAATGGATGGCAGCAGGAGCAAATTTGGCAACAACACTAGCAACATTTTTAGGATTTAGTTATCTATTTTTATATTATAGATTAGAAAGAAAAGAAGTTGCAGTAGAAATACAAAATACAGTTAATTATAAATATGAAAGAGTATCAACAATAATAAAGAGAATTTTGATGGTTTCAATTCCAATTACATTAACAGCTATAATGTCTTCAATAAATAAAAATGTAGATTCATTTACAGTTGTAAGAAATTTGAAAACATTTATGTCAGAAGATCAAGCAACAGCTTTATATGGAATTTTAGGTGGAAAAGTTGATACATTAACAAGTTTGCCATTGGCAATAAATGTAGCTTTTGCAACAGCATTAGTTCCAGCAATATCAGCAGCAAAAGCAAAAGGAGATAATAAAACAATAACAGAAAAAACGTCATTTTCTTTATTAGTTTCAATGTTGATAGGTTTACCTTGTACAGTTGGTATGTTTATTTTTGCACAACCAATTTTGAATTTATTATTTCCAAATGCAAATGATGGAGCTCTAATATTACAAATTAGTGCATTGACAATAATTTTTACAATTTTAGACCAGACTATAAATGGTGCTTTACAAGGATTTGGAAAATTAATGATTCCAACAATATCATTAGCAACAGGTGTGTTTGTTAAATTTATTTTTAATATTGCTTTAATTAAAATTCCAAGTATTGGAGTTTATGGAGCTGCATGGGGATCAGTTGCTTGTCATGTTGTTGCATTCAGCATAGCATTTACTATGCTTAGAAAAAATATCAAACTAAATTTAACTTTTTCAAAATTATTTGTTAAACCAATTGTTGCAACTGTAATTATGGGAATTTGCTCATATTTTACATATTTAGTTTTAAAAGGAATAATAATTGAGAGATTGTCTACAATAATAGCGATAATAGTTGCTGTTGTAGTATATGCACTTGCAATTGTTGTTTTGAAAATTTTTACAAAAGATGAGTTCAAAATGATGCCAGCAGGCGATAAAATAGTTAAATTTCTAGAAAAATTAAAAATTTATTAGAAAAAAAGAAGGATTTTATCGAAAGTTGGCGAATAGAGTTATTAGTAGGTACAGTTATTGCTTAGTTCAGGCGATAAAAGTACATAAATATTCAATCTTATAGGAGGTAATTTAAATGAACAAAGCTGAATTAATCGCAGCAATAGCTGCAAAAACAGGAGACACAAAAAAAACAGCTGAAGCAACAGTAAATGCTT
>FR901936.1:0-4849 GCA_000438255.1 Clostridium sp. CAG:389 | reverse complement strand
TTCTTTCGAAGTTAGAAAAAGAGCTGCTAGAAAAGGTAGAAACCCACAAACTAAAGAAGAAATCAAAATACCTGCTTCAAAAGCTCCAGTATTCAAAGCTGGTAAAGCATTAAAAGATTTAGTAAATAATAAATAATTTGTGAATATAAATATATGAATTCATATAAAAGAGGACTAGAAATGGTCTTCTTTTTTATTCTAAAAATAAAATACTTGACTGTAAAATAAAAAAATGTATAATTATTATGATAAAAATATTATTTAGGAAAAACATAAATTATACATAAGGAGACGAAAGATGAAGAAGAGGAAAAAACATTGTGAACTAGTTGTAAACGAATTAAAAAGAACAGCACCATTATATGTAATTGGAATAATTTTTGAAATTATAACATTATATATTTCGTTATTAATAGCGCAAATATCTGGTAAAGTATTAGATATGATATTACAAACAGATATAAATAAAGATCAAATAATGCAAGAAATATATATATTATTATTTTGGTCTGCAATTATAATAATACCTAATTTTATAAAAAGGATATTTTATTATGGAGTTGGTAGAACATCTGATAAGATATTAAGAAGAGAAATTTATAAGAAATTACAATATGTAAAAGAAGAATATTACGAAAATATAGAAAAAGGAAAATTTTTAGCATATTTAACAAAAGAAATTCCAATGATAAAGAAATTTCTTGGTGAATTTTTCCAAAATGCTGTAAGTATAATTATGACACCAATTTTAGTAATACTTATAACAAATAAAGGATTAAATGTAAATTTATCTTTAATGCTAGTAGCAATTATGGCTATAACATTAATTATTGTATTAAAATTATATCAGAAAAAAAAGTTAGTAGTAGAAGATGCTAGAAAAGAATATGTAAATATGTCAAATGTAATTGAACAAAATACAAGTAATTTTACATTAGTAAAATTATATAATAATCAAAAAGAGCAAAAAGAACTATTTGACAAAGAAAACAAAATAATGAAACAAAAAGATTATAATGTAGGAAAAATAGATAATATGATAAATAATACTACAAATATAGCAGAAGGTTTATCATATATTTTAACTGTAATATATGGTGTTATTTTTATAAAAAATGGACAAATGACAGTTGGAGATTTAACTGTTTTTATATCATTTATAGGTAAGATGCTAGGTAATATTAGTAGTAAATTAAATAAAATGACAAATGGAATCGTTTATTTAAAGCAATCTGTTAATAGAATGGATCAAATTATGGATTTAGAAATTTATGTTAAGAAAAATAAACAAGTAATAGATGATATAAAATCTATAAAAATAAAAGGCTTGAATTACAAATATCCTAATAGTAATCAATATATATTAAAAGATATCAATTTTGAAATAAATAAAAATGATAAAATAGGAATTATAGGATTGTTTGGAAGTGGAAAAACAACACTTATGAATATTATTTCTGGACTTTATGATATAGACGAAAATGAAGTATTTGTTAATGATATAGACATGACAAAAATAAATAAATATAGTATATTCGATAAAATAAGTTATATTTTACAAAAAGTAGTTCTTCTAGATGATACAGTAAAAAATAATATTACATTAGAAAATAATTATAAAGGTAAAGATATTATAAATGCAACAAATAATTCATGTATTTTGGAAGACATTTTTAAAATGGAAAATGAATTTGATGAAATGGTAGGGGAAGAAGGCCATAAATTATCAGGAGGACAAAAGCAAAGGGTTGCAATTGCAAGGGATATACTTACTGATAAAAATTTTATTATATTAGATAATATTTTTTCCGCATTAGATAATAATACTGAAAAAGAAATATTAAATAATATTATGAAAATGAAAGAAAAAACAATAATCAATATTGCAAATAAAGTAACAGATGTAAAAGACATGGATAAAATTTATTTAATGGTAAATGGTCACTTTATAGATAGTGGAACACATGATGAACTATTAGCAAGAAATAATCTTTATCAAGAAATGTACCAATATGAAATGGCAGGTGATAGAGTTGACTAATATTGTAAAGAAAAATAAAAAAACAATAATTATGATAGTAATTTTATTAATTCTAGTAAATATTTTAAATGTAATAGCACCATATTTTCTGAAACAAATTATAGATAAATTTACTACAAATACTATTGGTAAATCTATTTTTGTAATTTTGGCATTATATATTTTAACAAGAGTTTTAATAATTTTTGTTGGAGTGATAAAAAATATAAAAACAAATATGTTATCTAATAAAATGCTAGGTGAATTAAGAAGTGAGATTTTTAATAAAGTTTTATCTTTAAGAATGAAAGAGTTTGAAGAATTTTCATCTTCTGATATTTATACAAGATTAACAGTCGATGCAGAAAATGTAAAAACATTATTTTCAGAAGATATACCAGTTATTTTAAATAGTTTAATGAATATTATTTTTATGTTTATTGTCATGTTTATAATAAATATAAGATTAGCAGTTATAGGAACTATAATTATTACAGTATTTGCTTTAATTGAGTTGTTTATTATAAAAAAATTAAAAAATATTCAAAAGAAAACTGCTCAAAAGAGGGATTTACAAAATAAGGAATATTCAGAAACATATAACAAGAGTAAATTAACAAAATTTTTTTCATTAGAGGATAAAAATATAAGTAAAGTTAATAAATTATTTAAAGAAGAATTAAGATTAAATTATAAACATATATGGACAGATTCATTTTCATGGCCAACAGGTATATTAATAGAAGCTATTGCGATATATGCAGTTTTGTATTATGCATTAAATATTGAAATTGGAATATCATTGGGTACAGTTTATATTTTCTTATATTATATTAGACAATGTTTTTCACCATTGAAGGAATTGTTTAATCAAATAGAGGATATTCAAACATCACAAGTATCATTGGAAAGAATAAATAAGATTCTAGCAATAGAAGAGAAAGAAGATATAGGAAAAGGTTTAAATATTGAAGAATTAAAAGGAAATATAATTTTTAGTGATGTTTCATTTGCATATGATAAAACTGTTATATTGAATAATGTTTCATTTGAAATTAAATCAGGACAAAAAACAGCTCTTGTTGGTAAAACTCGGAAGTGGAAAGTCAACTATTACTAAAATTCTTATGAGATTATATCCCATAAATAGTGGAAAAGTAACGATAGATGGTTATGATTTGAATGAATTATCAATAGAATCAATTAGAAAAAATATTACATATATATCACAGGATTCATATATTTTTAAAGATACTATAAGAAAAAATATTGTGCTTGAAAGAGATGATATTTCAGATGAACAGATTTTAGATGTTATGGAACAGATAGGGGCTACACCATTATTAAATAGATTAGATAATGGTTTGGATGAAATTGTTGATGTAAATAGGTTATCAAGGGGTGAGTTACAGGTTATTGCTTTTATAAGAGCGATAGTCCATAAGGCTAATATTTATATTTTTGATGAGCCTACTTCTAATATTGATTTAAGTACAGAGAAGATGATACAGAGTATTATTGATAATATTTCTAAAAGTAGTACTGTTATAATTATTGCTCATAGGTTGTCTACTATTCAAAATGTTGATAGAATTTTGAAATTAAAAGATGGTAGTGTGATGAGTAATTAATGTTTAAATTTATTTTGACAATATAATAAAACACGTTCAATATTAATGTTGTAATATTGAATGTGTTTTGTTTTATTTAGAAAGTACTATAAAGAAACAAGTACTGAACGGAATCCACGGTAGTAAGAGCCATTGCCAGAAGTACGACCAAAAGCAAAACATCCTGATATGGAAGTGCCTCCATAATAGCCACCATGTAAAAAGAATGGTGTTGACAACCCTACAAAGTCTGAACAATCTGAATACCATGAATTATTTCCTGTTCCTAGTGTTGACGTTTCTTTTATTGCATCACCATAAATTTTTGTGTTATTAGTATAATTTGCTTGACTTGCTTGTGCCATAGTTTGACCAAGAGTTTCTCCTGTTGGATATATTGTTATATATTTAGTACTCTTACCATTATTTAAATCCGCAATAATCTGACTTCCGTAAGTTTTCAAATTATTATTTTTATTATTTATGAGACTAGAAGTTCTTTCGCTTATTCCACCTGACATATCATATATTCCATATATTGTTCCTGTTGAACTTGCAACTGTTCCATTCTTTTGTGTCCATACATATACACTTGATTGTGTTCTATTATTTAATGCTCCTATTGTTGTACTAACTGCACTTGCATCTGCTGTTGATGATGCACATCCTGTTACTGCATATATGCTTTTTGTTGTATTATTTAAATATACACTATTTATTACTATTTCTGTTCCATCTAATCCATATTTGCTTTGACTTAAATATAATACTGCTCCCCATTCACTGTTTTTCATCAAATGACTATCTGTTGAATTACTACTTAATCCATATATATTTCCGCTTTCTGTTAATACTTTTGAAATTCTATATACATCATTATGATTTATATAATTCATTGAGTATGTTAATCCTTGAAATGTTGGATATTTTATTGCTGTTGTTGTTGATCCATATTCTCCATCTAACCAGTTTCTAGCAGTTGCTGTTGTAGTTGTTGTTCCTGTTTCTACTGCTGGGACATATGCTGTATCTTGACTATAATTTACTGAACTTGCTTTTACTGTTGCACTATTATTTCCTGATGCATATCCTGCCTCAAATTTTGCAACCCATATTCCTGCTAATTCTGCATCCCATCCACCATTTGCATAGTTTATGCTACTTTCATTCGTAAAAGCTGGATGAACTGTGTAAGTATCTCCATTTGTTACTATTGTTT
>FR901935.1 GCA_000438255.1 Clostridium sp. CAG:389 | reverse complement strand
GAACAGGACATACTTATAAATAATATATCCCTTAGAGGCACAGTGAATTTCAAAAGTACAATTTATCAAAACTATTATCTAGTAACAAAAATCTCATTTATAACATAATTAAAATTCAAATAAATGGTTTATGGGTAAATCCAATTTAAAAACCTAAATATATTAGACAAGGAAAAAAATCATGATATCAAACATAAAAACTATATCACTAAGTGGAATAGAAGGAACATTAGTAGAAGTACAAACAGACATAACAGGAGGACTACCAACATTTGAAATAGTAGGGCTACCAGATACTAGTGTAAGAGAATCAAAAGAAAGAATAAAATCAGCAATAAAAAACAGTAACATAGAATTTCCAAGCAGAAGAATAATAATAAACCTAGCACCAGCAAGTACAAAAAAAGAAGGAACAAGCTATGACTTACCAATAGCAATAGGAATATTACTTGCCCAAAACGAGATAATCAACAACAAATTAGAAAACACAATATTTATAGGAGAACTATCACTAGACGGAAAAATAAATAGGATAAATGGAGTATTACCAATGTGCATAGAAGCAATAAATCTAGGAATAAGAAAAGTAATATTACCAAAAGCAAATGAAAGGGAAGCAGCAGTAATAAAAAATTTAGAAATAATAGGAGTAAGTAACTTAAAAGAAGTTATAGAATATCTAAATGGCAATAAAACAATAGAGAAAGCAAGAGTTGATATACTAAAAATATTTAATAACAAAAACAAAGAACAATCAGATTTTTCAGAAGTAAAAGGACAAGAAAATGTAAAAAGAGCATTAGAAATAGCGGCAGCAGGAGGGCACAACTGCCTTCTTATAGGACCACCAGGATCCGGGAAAACAATGATAGCCCAAAGAATACCAACAATATTACCAGATTTAACATTTGAAGAATCATTAGATATAACCAAAATACATAGTGTATCTGGAATTTTAGACAACAACATAGGAATAGTAACAACAAGACCATTTAGAAGCCCACATCATACAATATCACCAACATCGATGATAGGAGGAGGAAAAAATCCAAAACCTGGTGAAATAAGCTTGGCACATAATGGTGTTCTGTTTTTAGACGAATTACCAGAATTTAATAGAGCAACACTTGAAGTATTAAGAGGACCATTAGAAGATAAACAAGTAATAATATCAAGATTACATTCAAAAGTAGAATATCCATCAAATTTTATGCTTATAGCAAGTATGAACCCATGCCCATGTGGATATTATGGAAGTGAAGAAAAAGTATGCAAATGCTCAGAACAGTCAATAGAAAGATATTTAAACAGAATTAGTGGACCTTTACTGGATAGAATAGATCTACATGTAGAAGTAAAACCAGTAAAATATCAAAAATTAGACTCTGATACAAAACCAGAAACATCAAGTAAGATAAAACAAAGAGTAAATAGAGCACGAAGAATACAATATTTAAGATATAAAAATACAGGCATTTATTCGAATTCAGAACTCACACCACAAATGATAGAAAAATACTGCAAAATAGATGAACAATCAAAGAGAATACTTGAACAAGCATTTAACAAACTAGGATTAAGTGCAAGAGCATATTCTAGAATATTAAAAGTTGCAAGAACAATAGCAGATTTAGAAGAAAAAGAAAAGATAGAAAAACAGCACATTTTAGAAGCAATTCAATATAGAAATTTAGATAGAAAATACGGAGATAAGTTTTAATGATAATAAATATAGAAAATTCGATATATCCAGAAAAACTAAAAAAATTAAAAAATCCACCACAAATATTATATACAATGGGGAATATAGAATTGTTAAGAACAAATCGGAATATCAATAATAGGTTCAAGAAAACCAACAAAATATGGAGAAAAAATGGCAAAAATGTTTGCAAAAGATTTAAGTTTATATGGATTAACAATTGTGAGTGGAATGGCAGAAGGAATAGATAGTTTTGTACATACTGCAACATTAGAAATTCAAGGGAAAACAATAGCAGTACTGCCGTGTGGTTTTAATAATATATTTCCACATAAAAATATAAAATTATATCAACAAATATTAGAAAATAATGGACTTGTTATAAGTGAATATAAAGAAAACGAAAAAGCAACATCAGATAAATTTATTGCAAGAAATAGAATCGTAGCAAGTTTTTCGATTGGAACATTAGTAGTGGAAGGAGGTTATAGAAGTGGTACAAGTGTTACGGCACAAATAACTAAAAAACTTGAAAATAACATATTTTGCATACCATCAAGTTTAGAAAATCCAAAAGGAATAACACCAAATAAATTAATACAAGAAGGGGCTTTTTTAGTTACACAAGCAGAGGATATAATAATAAAATATCCAGAATTGAATTTGAAAAAAACAGAAATTCAAGAATTGCCAGACAAAAAAGTTGAACCAGAATTTAAAGATATTTATGATATTCTAAAATATGATGAATCAATACATATCAATGAAATAGTAAAAAAATTAAACAAATCTATAAGTGAAATTAATTCTAAATTAATGATGCTTGAACTTGATGATAAAATAGTATCACTTCCAGGAAATAATTATAAGAAAAAATGAAAATACATGAAAAGAAAGAGTTTGGAAATAAAGGTGAAGATATAGCTATTGAATATTTAGAAAAAAGAGGATATATAATTTTAGAAAGAAATTTTTATTGCAGACAAGGGGAGATCGATATTATTGCAAAGGACAAAAATGAAATTGTTTTTATAGAAGTTAAAAGTCGAAGTTCTATTCAATATGGATGCCCATCAGAGGCAGTAAATAAACAAAAAATAAGACATTTATATAGAACTGCTAAATATTATTTGTATAAAAATAAATACTTGAATAATTATATTAGATTTGATGTTATTGAAATTTTAATAAAAAATGGAAAGTTTAATGTTAATCATATAAAACAAATTATTTAAAGAGCAGCCCCTCTTAACGAGAAAGCTGCTTTAAAATTGAATCTAAAACAATAGAGATGATAGAATCCAATTGCTCTATGAATTCAGGATTATCGGGGTTTTCTGCAATTTTATCCAACATATTCATTGCCGCAAATTGTGCAAGTGTAGCATCATTACCTTTTCTAATAAAACTTGACAAATTTTTCATAAAGATTATTTTATATGCCTTACATACAGCACAGAAAAATTCATTTGCTACTTCATTTTCTTGTTGTAGTAGATCTGAATGCTTTTCAACAAAAGAACAAAAAGCATCATTAATTCTTGCATAATGTTTAAACAAGAACTGATCCAAAATTGAATTATTGTCTACGTAACAACAAAAATCTAAAAATTGATAATCAGTTGGTGAGAAATAATACAATATTTCCATAGTATAACCTCCGTTGCAATGTGCCTCTAGTCAGAGGACTTATTATTTACGAGTTTCACTAAATATATTATAATTTAAATTTACATAAAAATCAATACTTCAATAACATTTTTAAGGTTACCGTAAAATTGGATGTTACAGTTCAGTAAGAATTGGATAATATTTTTAAATTAAAATATGAAAACAGATATTGAAGAAAGAAAGAAAAACTGGTATAATACAAAAAATTAAATATATAAAGAGGAAAAATAATGGAAAACATTTTAGAAGAAACAAAATTTATAATGAAAAAGTACAACATAAGAGCAAACAAAAGTCTAGGACAAAACTTTTTAATAAACGAAGAAGTAGTAAAAAATATAGTAGAATGTAGCAAAATAGAAAAAGAAGACCTAGTAATAGAAATAGGACCAGGATTAGGAACATTAACAAAATATTTATTAGAAAAAGCAGGAAAAGTAATATGTATAGAACTAGATACAAAAATGTTACAAATACTAGAAGATAGATTTTCATTATATGATAATTTTGAATTAATAAATAATGATGTACTAAAAGTAGATTTAAAAAATATAATAGAAAAAGAAAAAACACAAGGAAAAATAAAACAAGTAAAAATAGTAGCAAATTTGCCATATTACATAACAACACCAATAATAATGAAACTTTTAGAAGAAGAACTAGAACTAGAAAGTATAACAGTAATGATACAAAAAGAAGTAGCAGATAGATTGATAGCAATCCCAGGAGAAAAAAACACAGGAGCAATAACATATTCAGTATATTATTATGCAAGCTCAGAAGCAATAATGGAGGTACCAAATAGTTCCTTTATACCAGAACCAGAAGTAACATCAAAAGTAATAAAATTAAATATAAGAAAAGAACCAGTAGTTACACCAAAAGACAAGGAAAAAATGTTTAAAATAATAAAATATGCATTTACACAAAAAAGAAAAACATTACTTAATTCATTAACAAATAATAAAATATTTGAAAACAAACAACAAGGAATAGAAATATTAAATTCATTACAAATAAATGAAAATTGCAGACCAGAAGAATTAACATTAGAGCAATTCAAAAAAATTTCAGATAATTTATAAAAAGTCTTAAAAATAAAAACAAAATATGTTATAATAAAATAGACAAAAATAATGTAAGGAGGTTAGAATGAATCAAATTTTAGTAACAGAAAAATTGTATATAACACCAGAATTGAAAAGAAAAAAGAAGATATATAAATTTTATTTTATATTATCAGTATTTGTAGTATGTATTCTAACATCTTTTTACATATATGCAGAATATGATAGAAATAAAAGTGCAGATGAATCTAAGCAATTATTAGCAGATATAAATCAAACATTAGCAGAAACAGCAGAAGACACAACAATTGCAAAAGATGATATACTTTTAGTTGTATTAAATGGAACAAAAGAAGATAGTCAAGTAGAGGATAAGCAACTAGAAGAAAAACAAAATACAGATGTGGCAACTGCAAATGAAAAAGCAGAATGGAAAACATCAGCAAGTGGATATAGATATAAAATTATAGCAACAGTACAAATACCAAAAATAAATATCCAATATACAGTAGTACAAGGAGAAACAGGAAGCTTAGAGGAAACAGAAGCATTATTAAAAAGCTCACCTGTAAAATATCATGGATATGACCCAAATGAAGTAGGAAACTTTTGTATAGTAGGACATAATTATAGAAATTCTAGATTTTTTAGTAAAGTTCCAAACTTAGTAGTTGGAGATATTGTAAAATTAACCGATTTAACAGGAAGAACAATAGATTATGAAGTATATGATAAACATACAGTTGACCCAAATGACACAAGAGATACAACACAATTAACAGGTGGAAGAAAAGAAGTAACATTAATAACATGTACAAATGATAGTAAACTAAGAGTAATTGTTAGATGTAAAGAAGTGAAATAATCACAAATATAAAATCTCCTTCATATAATAAAATAAAAATATATGAGGGGGATAATTTTTTGGCTAAAATATTAATTTTTAATAATGATACAGACAGAATGGAGAGCTATTATAGAGGAGAAGCAGAACCAATGCCATATAATACAAATGGAACATTGAGGGTAAGAGAATTTAGAGGTTCAAGTAAATCAAATATATTATGGACAACAAAGAGGACAATGCAAAGTTGGAATAGCCAAAGATATATATTTGGAGCTCCTATACCAGTAGGATTTGCGTTTAAAAGGCCATATGAAGGAGGCCATCGGAAACCAAAGCCAACATTATGCAGGTACAGCATTTGATGTAGGGCAAACATTAAGTAAAACTCAAAGAACTAGGTTATGGAATTCAGCAAACAACTCCGGAGTTTGGTATTATGTTGAACCAATTAGCTTAACACCAACATGGGTACATTTTGATAAACGTTTTGGTAAACCGGCATGTTCAACAGGCGGATTCCCACAATTAAAAAGGGGAAGTGTAAGCAATTATGTTTGTATAGCACAAGATGATTTAAATACATTAGGATTTAGAACAAATGGACTTGATGGAATATTTGGAGCAGGAACACAAAATGCAGTAATTAATTATCAAAAATCAAAAGGATTAACAGCAGATGGAATCGTAGGATGTAATACATGGCGTTCACTTCAAGAAGCAGTAGTTGGAACAGGACCAACAAGCACTACGATAAATTAAAAACAACAGGGACGTTCATAAGAACGTCCCATTTAGGTTATTTTAATTTATTCTTCATTCATATCTGTTTCTGCAATTGTTTTTGCAACATTGTAAATTAATTTTTGTTTTTCAGGAGAAACACTTTTTATTAAATCAGTGAACTCTTTATCTAAGTAATTTTCTGAACTACTAGAAGCACCATTTAATAAATAACCTTCTGAAACATCTAATAATCCACAGATTTGATTTAATCTTTTTAAATTAATATGAGAATTACCCCTTTCAACTCTACTTAAAAATGCAACAGAAATATCAATTTTATCTGCTAAATCTTCTTGAGTCATATTTTTTGCAAGTCTAGCTTGCTTTATTCTAGAACCTATAACACTATAATCAATAGCCATTCCAAATCACCTTCCTTTCATTTCGCTTAATTCCATTTGTTGTCATAAAAAACTACAACAATAATATATCATTTAACTTATAAGTTTTGAAGTAACAAAATAAAAAATATAAACTAATAAGTTTAAAATTATAAATCGATGAATATAACTAGAAATAGAATAATTCAGGACAAAAATTAACAGACATGATTATTAGATTAAATAAAAATAAAAGAAAATACAAGAAAAATGGAAAAAAATAGAGAAAAACATAATAAAACAGAAATAACAAGCTACAAAAAACAAGAAAAAACAGGAAAAAAGCTAAAATAATGTATACATAATTTGAAAATTGATAAAATATATAGTATAATAAAAGATGTTCGCACTTAAAAAAACGAGAAGGAGAGTGAATATTATTAGTATAAAACCATTAAAATTTTATACAAAAGAAATATTAAAATTTTTAAACATTATATTAATAGCAAGTAGTTTTATAATTGCGATAGTATTAATAAAATATAAACCAATGTATGAAGTAAAAATTCAAGGTACAGAAGTTGGTTATGTAGAAAGTAAAAAAGCACTTAATGAATCAATAAAAAATAATATAGAAAATTATAATAATAAAAATATTGAAGAAGTAAAATTAAATGTAAGTCCAGAATATCAATTAAAACTAGTAGAAAGAACACAAGAAGAAAATGAAAGTGATATTATAATAGCTTTACAAAATGAATTAGAAATAACATATAGATATTATGAAGTGGCTTTTAAGGGCGAAACAATTGACGCTGTTGAAGATAAAGAAACAGCAGAAAAACTAGTAAATGATATAAAAGAACTATCAGATGAAGAAGTAGAATTAGAAATTAACGAAAAAACAACTGAAAATTTAAATGAATTAAACATAAACACATTAGAAGTTGCAAAAGAAAATATAATAGAAACATTAAATATTGATACAACAACAGAAATAACTAATATCAATGGAATAAAAATTGCAACATTGCCAGTATCAGGAACAATCTCATCAAGATATGGAGTTAGTAGTAGTATCAGATCATCAAAACACACAGGTTTAGATATAGCTGCAAACCAAGGAACACAAATAAAAGTTGTAGCAGATGGAACAGTTATTTGTGCATCATATAGTGGGTCTTATGGATATTTAGTAAAAGTAGATCATGGAAACGGTGTAGAAACTTGGTATGCACATACTAGTAAAATGTATGTAAAAGAAGGGCAAGAAGTAAAAGCAGGAGATGTAATTGCACTAGTAGGAAGCACTGGAAATTCAACAGGGCCACATTTACATTTTGAAGTCAGAATAAATGGAGAACATGTAAATCCACAAAATTATTTATATTAAAATATTAAAAAGGCATTTTATAAAAGATGTCTTTTTTTATATAAAAAGTATTTTTGTAAAAAAAACACTACTTTTGTGTATAAAAATAAGGGTTTTATATAAAAAATGTAAAAAAATGGAAGGAATATTTTAAAATATAAATATCGAGAAGCTATAAAGCTATGCAGAAAAGGAGAAAAAATTATGTACACTGAACAGAAATTTAAAGAACTCGTAAAAGAAATCAATAAGGTTGAAGATGAACGGATTCAGAAAATCTTAATAAGCCTTTTATTAGAAATAACAGAAGGCAATGAGAAGGTAACAAATAATAAAAAAGAAACTCTGGATAATACAGATGAGAACGAAAAAGCAACATATATTACAAAGATTATGCATGATTTAGGCGTTCCGGCACATATAAGAGGATATCAGTATTTAAGAACAGGTATATTGATGGTTTTAGAAGAGCCAGATTTGCTTAATTCTATAACAAAAAGATTATATCCAGAAATAGCAAAAAAATATAAAACGACGCCAAGTCGTACTGAACGTGCAATTCGTCATGCGATAGAGGTGGCCTGGTCCAGAGGAAATTTGGAAGATATAAATAAGATATTTGGTTACACAGTTGAAGATTGCAAAGGAAAGCCAACAAATTCAGAATTTATTGCAATGGTTTCTGACAAAATGCGGTTAGAGTTCAAATTAATGTAACTCCGAAAAGTAAGGGATTCTTGAAAAGGATTCCCTTCTTTTTTTGTTTTATTAGTGAGTGCTTTGTATATTACAAAAGTGGTTGACAAATTTTTCTAATAATATATAATAAAAAAGGATAAAATAAATACCAAGGAGGAAATCTTATGGCTGAAAATTTAGAAGAAGAAAAAATACAAAAGATGATAGACGAATTAGTAGCAAAAGCAAAAAAAGCATCAGAAGAATACTTAAAGCTAGATCAAGAACAAGTAAACAACATAGTAAAAGCAATGTCAATGGCAGGGCTAGAACACCACATGGAACTAGCAAAAATGGCAGTAGAAGAAACAGGCAGAGGAATATATGAGGACAAAATAACAAAGAACATGTTTGCAACAGAATATATATACCATAGCATCAAAAATGAAAAAACAGTAGGAGTAATAAACGAAAATGATGAAGAAGGATATCTAGAAATAGCAGAACCAGTTGGAATAATAGCAGGAGTAACACCAGTAACAAATCCAACATCAACAACAATGTTTAAATCAATAATATCTGCAAAAACAAGAAATGTAATAATATTTGGATTCCATCCATCAGCACAAAAATGCAGTTCAGAAGCAGCAAGAATTTTAAGAGAAGCAGCAGTTCAAGCAGGGGCACCAGAAAACTGCATACTATGGATAGAAGAACCATCAATAACAGCAACAAGACTATTAATGAATCACCCAGATATAAACTTAATATTAGCAACAGGAGGAACAGGAATGGTACGTTCAGCATACTCATGTGGAAAACCAGCACTAGGGGTAGGTCCTGGAAATGTACCATGTTATATAGACAAAACAGCAAAATTAAAAACATCAGTAAATGATTTAGTATTATCAAAATCATTTGACAATGGAATGATATGTGCATCGGAACAAGCAGTTTTGGTTGACAAAGACATATATCAAGAATTTGAAGAATTAATGAGAGAAGCGGGATGCTATTTTGTAAATCCAGAAGAAAAACAAAAATTACAAAACTCAATGTTTGAATATACAGAAGAATATGGATATAAGCTAAAATCACATGTACCAGGTCAATCACCATATACAATTTCAAAAGAAGCAGGATTTGAAGTACCAGAAGACACAAAAGTAATAGTTGTATATGAAGAAGGAATAGGAAGGGACTATCCATTTTCAAAAGAAAAATTAAGTCCAGTTTTAACATACTACATTGTTGAAAATGAAGAAGAAGGAATTGCAAAAGCAGAAAGACTACTAGAATTTGGTGGACTTGGACACTCAGCAGCAATTCACAGTGAAAACCAAGATACAATACTAAAATTTTCAGAAACTTTAAAAGCAGGCAGAATAATAGTAAACTCACCATCAACACATGGAGCAATAGGAGATATTTATAACACAAATATGCCATCACTTACATTAGGATGTGGCTCATTTGGGAAAAATTCAACAACAGCAAATGTGTCATCAGTAAACTTAATAAATATTAAAAGAGTTGCGAAAAGGAGAGTTAATATGCAATGGTTTAAAGTTCCAGAAAAAATATATTTTGAAGCAGGTTCAATAGCTTACTTAGAAAAAATGCCAGATATAGAAAGAGCCTTTATAGTAACAGACCAAGGAATGGTCAAATTAGGATATGTGGATAGAATCTTATATCATTTAAGAAAAAGACAGCACTATGTACATTCAGAAATATTTAGTGATGTAGAACCAGACCCATCATTTGATACAATAAAAAAAGGTGTAGAACAAATGAATAGTTTTAAACCTGATGTAATAATTGCAATTGGTGGAGGAAGCCCAATGGACGCAGCAAAAGGAATGTGGTTATTTTACGAACATCCAGAGGCTGATATTGAAGGATTAAAATTAAAATTTATGGACATTAGAAAACGTACCTACAAATTCCCTAAATTAGGAGAAAAAGCAAAAATGGTAGCAATACCAACAACTTCTGGAACAGGTTCAGAAGTAACATCATTTGCAGTAATAACTGATAAAGAAAAAGACAGAAAATATCCACTAGCAGACTACGAATTAACACCAGATGTTGCGATAGTAGATCCAGACCTAGTTATGAGCCTTCCAAAATCAGTAACAGCAGATACTGGAATGGATGTATTAACACATGCATTAGAAGCATATGTGTCAAATATGGCATCAGATTATACTGATGGATTAGCAGAAAAAGCAGTTGAATTAGTAATGAATTATTTAGTAAAAGCATATAATGATGGAAGTGACAAATTAGCAAGAGAAAAAATGCACAATGCAAGTACAATTGCAGGAATGGCATTTACAAATGCATTTTTAGGCGTTAGTCACTCAATTGCACACAAAATAGGAGCAGAATTCCATTTACCACATGGTAGAATAAATGCAATTTTATTACCATATGTTGTGAAATATAATGGTAATAAACCTTCAAAATTTGTGTCATTCCCTAAATATGAATATTATATAGCAGATGAAAAATACAGTCATTTAGCTAAAAAATTGGGATTAAAAGCAGATACAGTAGAAGAAGGTGTAAATAGTTTAGTAGAAAAAATTAAGGAGTTAAATGAAAGCTTAAATATTCCAAAATCTTTTAAAGATGCAGGAATTGATGAAAAAGAATTTTTAGCAAAAGTTGATGTTCTTGCAGATAGAGCTTTTGAAGATCAATGTACAACTGCAAATCCAAGAGTTCCATTAATTTCAGAAATAAAACAAATATTGTTAGATAGCTATTATGGAAAATAGAAAATATAAATAATTGTTAAAAATTGATAAAATAAAAAGCAAATTGTTGTAAATACTAATATGTTAATATTTTTAGTCAAAAACATATCTGTGGTATACCATTGGGTCTTTGACTTTCAAATATTAACATATTAGTATTTACAACAATTTGCTTTTTTTATTTTCACAAAAAAGTCACACAAAAAATAAGTTTTGGGAATAATATAAAAATAAAATACCCATATAATATAAATATATGGGAGCAATAAAATTGAAAATTAAATAATAATCAATTAAAAGCACCAAAGAAAGGTGGAAAACCAAATGAAAGAAAATAAAGAATTAGAAAAAATAGAAAATATAATGGAGATAGAAATACCAATAGAAACCAAAAGTAAAGAATTTGAAAAAGTAATGTTTATATATCAAGTAGCACTAAAAGAAATAAACATGAAATTAGAAATACTAAAAGACGAATTCAAATTATTTTACGAGTATGACTTAATAGACCACATAAACACAAGAATGAAATCACCAGAAAGTATTACAAAAAAGATGAAGGACAAGAGTTTACAATATACATACAAAGAAATGATTAAAAACATCAATGATATTGCAGGAATAAGAGCTGTATGTCCTATTCAAAAAGATATATATTCAATAAGAAATTTGATTACAAAAATACCGGGAATAAAAGTATTAAAAGAAAAAGACTATGTAAAAAATCCTAAAAAAAGTGGGTATTCAAGTTATCACATGATTCTTGAAGTTCCAATTACATTGTCACAAAATTTGATATACGTAAAAGTTGAACTTCAAATAAGAACATTAGCAATGGATTTTTGGGCAAGTATTGAACATAAAATGAAATATAAGCCTGATAAGGAAGTAACAAAATCAACTTCAAAAGAGCTTATACAATGTGCTAAAATAGTAAATAGATTAGATAATAAAATGATGTTATTAAATACATAATTAACATAAAACTTGAAAAGTGATGTAAATTATAGTATAATATAGACAGTTTAATGTAACAAGAATAGCTTATAATCATAGGAGGAAGACAGATGAAAAAAATTAATTTAGCTATTCGGGGCGGAGGAGTAAAAGTCCCGGCAATAGGTGTTATGAAAGCACTTGAAGAGGAAAAGATAGAAATATCTGCATATTCTGGAACAAGCATTGGTGCAATAATTGCAACACTAGGAGCAATTGGAACACCATCAAATGAAATATTGGAACAAGTAAAAAAATTTGTTATACAGTATTCAAATGCAAGTAGATTAAAAGGTGGAAGAGGTAGTCAAATAATTGAAGATACAGTTAATGATTACTGCGGCAATATGAAGCTTAAAGATTTAAAAAAAGAACTTTATATTGTTGCAAATCAAGGAGGACTGCTATTTCCAAAAACATTTTTGTTCTGCAATTATACTACACCAGAAGTGACCTTAGGCGAAGCGTGCAGAGCTTCGTGTAGTTTTCCAATTGCATATGAACATTATCATATGCAAATAAATGGAAAAGACCATAAGTTTTGGGACGGAGGAATGTGTGAAAATCCGAAGATTCCAGAAGGAGGATTTACTGTACTAGCAACTTTCAAAAAAGAAAAAGAAAATCTAAAATCTAGATATGTAAATGCTTGGAAATTTCCGGAAGAGTGCGCTGACTTTGTTATAAAGCCAGAAGTCCATCTAGGAACATTTGGAACACCGCAAGACATTGCAGAAGCATCTCAATTAGGGTATGTGGAGGCAAAAAAACAAATGAAGCAATTGCTTTATTTATTAAGATAAAAATATGGGTGGACGAAGGTAAAACTTTATCCGCCCATGTTTTTGCAAAATTAAAATACACTAGTTATAGAATTTTTCAAAAACTAAGAAGGATTTATGTAAAATAGGTCGAATATTATATATAAGTATGTTTATTTGAAGGAAAGAGAGGAAAAATGGCAAGATATAGTGAAGAAATATTAAACGAAGTAAGACAAGCAAACGACATAGTAGATGTCATATCACAATATGTACACTTAAAAAGAAGTGGAAGAAACTATTTTGGACTATGTCCATTTCACAACGAAAAATCACCTTCTTTTTCAGTCTCACCAGATAAACAAATATTTCACTGTTTTGGATGTGGAGTCGGAGGAAATGTAATAACATTTGTATCACAAATAGAAGGACTAAACTTTGTAGAAACAGTACAAATGTTAGCAGAAAGGGCAAACATACAACTACCAACATTACAAAACAATGGAGACACACAAAGAGAAATACTAAAAGACAAAGTATATAAAGTAAATGAATTCACAGCAGAATACTACCATCAAAACTTATATAAACCACAAGCCAAAATGGCACAAGAATATGTGAAAAAAAGACAATTAACAAATGAAACATTAAAATCATTTAGAATTGGATTCTCAGGCAAATTTGATGAACTATATCAAGAGTTAAAAAAACAGGGATTTCAAGAACAAGAAATACTAGAATCAGGATTAGTAAATAAAAACGAAAGAGGCCAATACATAGATAGATACAGAAATAGATTAATGTTTCCAATATGTGATGCAAGAGGAAGAGTAATAGCATTTGGAGGAAGAGTTTTAGATGACTCAAAACCTAAATACATAAATTCACCAGAAAATGTAGTATACAGTAAAGGAAGACATTTATTTGGACTAAATGTTGCAAAAAAAGGAGATACCAAAAAGTTATTAATAGTTGAAGGATATATGGATGTAATCTCACTACATCAAAGAGGAATAACAAATGTAGTAGCCCCACTTGGAACAGCATTAACAGAACAGCAAGGATGGTTATTAAGAAAAAATTCAGAACAAATAATATTAAGTTTTGACTCAGATGATGCAGGAATAAAGGCAAAATTAAGAGCAATAGACATTTTACAAAAAATGGGATGTGATTTAAGAGTAATACAACTAGAAGGAGCAAAAGATCCAGACGAATATATAGTAAAATATGGAAATATGCGTTTCCAAAACGCAGTAGACAAAGCATTTTCAGTAGTTGAGTTCAAGGTAAAAATATTAAAGAAAGAATTAAACTTAGAAAACACCAACGACAAAATAAAATTTTTAAATGAAATAGCAAAACTAATTTCAAAAGTAGACAATACAATAGAAAGAGAAGTTTATATTGAAAAAATAGCAAAAGAATATGATATTTCGAAAGAAGCAATTTATGCAGAAGTAAATAAACTCACATATAAAAATGATAAAAGTGAAAAAGTACTTGAAAAAGCAAAACCAGTAATAACACACAAAAAAGTAGAGACAAAAGAAGTATCAGAATCAATAAGAAGAAGAGAAAATACAATAATTTCAATATTACTAACAGGTGATTTATCAATATTTGAAATAATAAAACAAAATATAAAACCAGAAGATTTTCAAGATGAAATAAATCAAGAAATAGCTAAAAAATTGTATGAAGAATTTGAAAAAGGAAATAGTAATATTAATAGCATAATAGACACATTAGACCAAGAACATCAAAATCAAATAACAATGATAATGGCAGAAGACTATGAGATAGAAGACTTAGAAAAAGCGATAGATGATATAATCCAAGCTTATAAAAGGGACAAGTTAAATAATAGAAAGCTTGAGATTTTAGAATTGTTAGAAAAAACTTCAAATATTGAAGAAAAAAAAGAATTAGAAAAAGAGCTAAGTAATATAATAATTACATTAGCAAGAATTAAGTAGGGGGAAAATTCATGTCTAATAAAAAAGATGAAAATTTAGAAGAAGTAAAAAAAGTAAAAGAAAGTAAAAGTGAAAAAACAGATAAAGAAAAAATAAACAATATAATTGAAGAAGCAAAACAAAATGGAAAAATGACATATAGTGATTTAGCATCAAAATTAAATGATGTCAATCCAGAAAAAATGGATGAAGTATTTGACGAATTTGAAAAAGACGGAATAGACTTATTACCAGATGATTTTGATGAAGAACCAGATATAGAAGATTTAAAAGAAGTTGAAGAATTAAAATTAGATGAAATAACAGATACAAGTTTTGAAGGAATAAGTGTAGATGACCCAGTAAGAATGTATCTAAGAGAAATAGGAAAAATACCATTATTAACATTTGATGAAGAACTAGAATTAGCAAAAAGAATATTAGAGGGTGATGAAGAAGCAAAACAAAAGCTAGCTGAATCAAACCTAAGACTTGTAGTAAGTATAGCTAAAAAATATGTAGGAAGAGGAATGTTATTCTTAGACTTAATACAAGAAGGAAACATGGGATTAATAAAAGCAGTAGAAA
>FR901934.1 GCA_000438255.1 Clostridium sp. CAG:389 | reverse complement strand
GATGCAAGTGCAGTTAGTACAACAATAGAAGCGCTAAATAATAGAACTCAATCAGGTGTATATGTATGGAAACAAAAAAATGGAATAGGTGCAAGCTCAACAGGAACAATATATGGAATATATGATATGTCGGGTGGAACTTGGGAAAAAACGGCATCAATGGTAAACAACGGAGATAGTAGTTTAACAACATATGGAAGTCAAATTATGAAAGAATTAAATAATGGTGGTAGTACAAAGTATATAACAGTATATCCACATGATTCTAGTAAAGATAATACATCAATATCAAATACATCTGCAAATCTAAGTATTGCAAGTCAAACAAATTATGCGAGAAATAAAAAGATATATGGAGATGGAATAAGAGAAACATCAACAGCAGGAACAGAACAAAACGCATGGTACTCAGATTATTCTTACTTTGCAGGTTTACAAGTTCCATTTTTTGTACGTGGTGGCTCTTATGGCGGTATTTCTGGTGTGGGCTTATTCTCTTTTCTTCGTAATGCTGGTGCTAGCGGTTATGATGCTGGCTTTCGCTCAGTGCTTGTATCTTTATAGTGATGTTAAAAGAGTGTTAAAATATAATATAAAAAAAGTCCAAGTTTTAATAAAAAAAGACTTGTACTTTTTTTAATTTATTATTATAATATAAAAGAAATGAAATTCACCTATGCCATATATAAATTTTGAATTATTTATGACATAAGAAAGGAATGGATTAAAACGAAAACAGAAAGAATAAATGAAAATAATGAAAAAGATAAGCAAACAAAAGAAGTGGAAAAAATAGAAAAAATACCACAAATAAGAAAACATGAAATGAGGCAAGATACGAAGGAGAAAAACAAACAATTGAGAGAGCAAAAACAAGAATTAAAAACTCAAACTAAAAATACTAGAACAAAAATCACTCCACAAGAAGCATATGAAATGCAACAATCAAGCTCAAGCTTAAAAGCAAAAATGATCTTTAAATCAGAAAAAGAAAAAGTCAAAGAATTTAAGCAAGGATTGAGTTCAAAAAAAGGATGTGCTAAATATGAAAAGCATTTGGAAGATGTAGCAAATATGTCTAGAATGTTAAATTATACGCAAAAGAATCAACAAGATAATAGTGAACATAGTGGAAGATAAAAATAAAAAATACTAAGGAGGAAATAAAAATGTACATATTTAACAAAATAACGGTAAACCCACAATTACCAAAAAGAATAGGAAAATTAGCAGAAATATCAAATAATTTATGGTGGTCATGGAACACAGAATTTTTAAGACTATTTAAAATAATAGATAGAGACTTATGGGAAACATGTGAAAAAAATCCAGTTAAATTCTTAAAAAGAGTCTCACAAGAACGATTAGAAGCTGTTGCAACAAACACAGAATTTTTAAAAGAATATGATAGGATTACAAAAGAATATGATGATTATGTATCAAGTAAAAATACGTGGTTTTCAAACAAATATCCAGAAAATAAAAAAGATTTAATAGCATACTTTTCAGCAGAATATGGATTGGACCAAACAATACCAATATATTCAGGTGGACTTGGAATACTATCAGGAGATCACTTAAAATCAGCAAGTGATTTAGGAATTCCATTAGTAGCAGTTGGCTTATTATATAAAAATGGATATTTCCATCAAAAAATTAATGGATATGGAGACCAAGAAACAGAATATAATAATATAGAATTAAGCGATTTACCAATAAATCTAGTAAAAGATGAAAATGGTGAAGACTTAAAAATAAATGTAAAATTTGAAAAAAGAAAAGTATATTTAAAAGTATGGCAAATAAATGTAGGAAGAATTAAATTATACTTATTAGATTCTGATATAGATGAAAACTCACCAGAAGATAGGGAAGTAACATTAAAACTATATGGTGGAGACCAAGAAATGAGAATAAAACAAGAAATCATTCTTGGAATGGGAGGAACTAACTTATTGACAAGAGCATTAGGTTTGAATCCAACTGTATACCATATGAATGAAGGACATTCTGCTTTCTTAATATTAGAATTAATCAAAAACATAATAAAAGAAAAGAAAGTATCATTTGAAGTTGCAAAAGATATAGCAAGCTCAAAAACAGTATTTACAACACATACACCAGTACCAGCTGGAAATGATATATTCCCAATAGGATTAGTTGAAAAATACTTTAAAGAATTTTGGCCAAGACTAAACTTAGATAGAGAAGAGTTCTTAAAATTAGGAATGAAGCCATGTACAGAATTAGAACAAGGATTTAATATGGGAATTCTAGCACTTAAAGTTGCTGGAAAGAAAAATGGTGTAAGTAAATTACATGGAGCAGTTTCAAGAGAATTATTTGGAGATGTATGGCCTGAAATTGCAGCAAATGAATCACCAATAACATATGTAACAAATGGTATTCATACATGTTCATGGTTAGCACCATCATTAAAAGAATTATATAATAAATATTTAATACCATATTGGCAAGACAATATTTATAAAGATGAAGTATGGGAAAACATAAATAACATACCAAACCAAGAATTATGGGGAATACATCAACAAAGAAAACAAAAATTATTAGATATTGTAAAAGAAAGTACAACTAATAGATTAAGAAGATCAGGATATAGTTATGAAGAAATAAATGATATAACATCAAAACTAAATCCAAACGCATTAACAATAGGATTTGCAAGAAGATTTGCAACATATAAGAGAGCAACTTTGATATTTAGAGATTTAGAAAGAATAACACAAATCTTAAATAATGCAGACAGACCAGTTCAATTAATATTTGCGGGAAAAGCACATCCAGCAGATAAAGAAGGACAAGACTTAATAAAAAGAATACACGAAATATCAATGATGCCACAATTCAAAGGAAAAATATTCTTATTAGAAAACTATAATATAGCAATGTCAAGATATTTAGTAAGTGGTGTTGATGTATGGTTAAATAATCCAAGAAGACCAATGGAAGCATCTGGAACAAGTGGACAAAAAGCATCTGTAAATGGAGTAATAAATTTCAGTGTTCTTGATGGTTGGTGGGCAGAAGGCTATAACCAAGAAAACGGATGGACAATTGGAACAAATGCAGAATTTACATCATATGAAGAACAAGATGATGCCGATAGCCAAAGCATGTACCGCACATTAGAAGAAAAAATAATACCAACATATTATTCAAAAGATGAAAATGGAATTTCTGATAAATGGATGAAAATTATGAAAAATTCTATAATTTCAACAGGTGGAAAATATAGTACATCAAGAATGCTTGTAGATTATACAAATAATTTGTATATGCCATTATGCAATTTAACTAAAAAATATTATGAAAATATTGATAATGTTGCAGAATTTAATTTGTGGAAAAAGAATCTATATATAAATTGGAAAGATATCAAAATTACACAAAAAAATAACTTGAATAATATTACAATGGATGCAGGAAATAATATTGAAGTTAAATGCGAAGTTCAACTTCCAAACATTGATGTAAATAATATTACAGCTCAATGTTATTATGGTAAAATTTTAGATAATGGAATTGTTGAAAATGTAAGTATTATTCCAATGAAATTATCAAATAGTGATGATGAAAATAGAGTTTATGAATATACAACTAGAATTGAGTTAAAAACAGGTGGAAATTATGGTTATACATTTAGAGTTATGCCAAAACATGAAATGTTGTTAGATTCAGAAAATCTTAATTTAGTAAAATGGATTACTGATTAAAAAATAAAAGGGGCAATGCAAAATTTGTTACAATTAAGAACAAATAGGAGCATATGCCCTCAAATGTTAATATATAATATTTTTAGTCAAAAACATATCTGGGGTCTACCTTTAGGTCTTTGACTTTTAAATATTATATATTAACATTTGAGGGCATATGCTCTTATGTACTAAATTGTAACATTAATGGATTTTACTTATATGTAATAATTCCATTTTTAAAATCTAAATTAGCAGAAGATTTTTTTTCAAAACCAATAGAATAAACATCAGTAGCAAAAAGATCCTTATCAAGCAATAATTTTAAATCATTATTAAAATTAGAATCAACAAACTTTTTAACAGAAGTAATTAATGCAATATCAGGATTTTTTAATGCAATTTCTGAAACTAATTTTTTTCCATTTTCATTAAACCCAAGGATTCTAACATATGGCTTTTCTATTTTTTTAGAAATTTCCATATCTTTTTTTGAAATCCCAAGTAAAGCATATAAAAAAATACGTTGCAATCGAGTTACAGTATATCTTTTTGACTTTATAATATCTAAAAGTTCATTTACAGTGTTACAAGAATTGGCAGCTTTTTTTATAGAAAACTCTAAACCTTCTGAAACATCAGGAAGATTAGCAATTTCATCAATTGACATTTTTCTTAATATATAAATGATTTCTTTTTCAAAAACATTTAAATCAGGAATTATACAACCATCATTTAAACAATTTGTTAAAATTGAATATGAACTAGAAGGAACAAGGCTTTTTATAGCTTCATAATTTTTAGACTTTATAAGTTCTCTAATAGCAGTAGCACTTCCAATAGAATTTAAGTTATTGTTTTTTTGTACTGAAATATCAGTACTATTATAGTCAGAACCATTTCTTTTAACACAAACAGGTTTGATGTTACTATTATATTTTTTTAATGCTTTTAGATATTCAATTCCTAAAATATTATTAGGTGAAGATAAAATGTCAATGTATTTTTTTATATCAAATTTAGCAAGACTTGAAGTGGTTTTAATGTATTTAAGTAGAGCATTTTCGCGAGCTTTTGGAAAAGATAATCCTTTATTTAATTCATCTATTAATAATTTTTTATAATCACTAGGTTCATTATACAAGATATCAGAAATGTCTTTTAAAATATCAATATCAGAAGTTTCAGAACCAAATGATAAATAGTCAACAATTCCCAAAGAGTTTAAAATTTTTATTGCACCATCTGCAAAATTTTCGGCACTTGAAATTGAATATATTGTAGGTAATTCTATAACTAAATCAATGTTATTATTAAGAGCCATTTTAGTTTTAGACCATTTATCTATAATTGATGTTGAACCACGTTGGGTAAAATGTCCGCTTATAATGGCTATTGTATATTCTGCACCTGTTACTTTTTTTGATGTTTCTAAGTGATATAGGTGACCATTATGAAATGGGTTATATTCTGCAATTATTCCTAGAACTTTATTCAATTTACATACCTTCTTTCTATAAAAACTATTGTTATTTTTCTACTATATTGATATAATAGCATAAAAATAGAGAAAAAACAAGGAAGGTAAATTTATGGAAAAAGTAATTATATATACAGATGGTGCATGTTCAGGAAATCCTGGTCCAGGTGGATGGGGAGCAATCTTAATGTATAAAGATACTAAAAAGGAAATATCTGGTGCTAAAAATAATACAACTAATAATGTTATGGAACTTACTGCTGCATTAGAGGGATTAAGAATGTTAAAGTTTCCATGTGAGGTAGAATTGTATAGTGATAGTGCTTATTTGGTTAATGGTTTTTCACAAGGATGGATTTACAATTGGCAAAAAAACAATTGGAAAACATCAAGTAAAGAACCTGTTAAAAATAAGGAGATTTGGCAAGAAATTTACAAAATGACTCAAATGCATAAAGTTAAATTTATTAAAGTTAAGGGTCATGCAGATAATGAGTTTAATAATAGATGTGATGAACTTGCTCGTAATGCTATTAAAACTTTATAATTATCAGTGTTGTAAGTTTGAAAATGTAGTTTTAAAGGGGGGAAATATATCAATATTTTTAGTCAAAAACATATCTGGGGTCTACCATTGGGTCTTTGACTTTAAATATTGATATATTTCCCCCTTTAAAACTACATTTTCATATTTTTATTGAAGTACATTTTACCAAATATTACATTTATATTACATTTCTTAAAAATATTGCAAAATAAAAATCTTTAATTTATAATAAAAGTAATTATAATATACGTAGGGGGATAAAAATGGAAACATTTGCGGATTATCTTTTAAATGAAGAAGATTTAGTAAATAAAATGGATATACTACATAGATTACAAAGAATGTTAAGAGAAAAAAGAGGAATAAGTATATTTTTTAATAATACTGTCATATTTAAAACAGAAATAGCAAGAATGTTTTTAGAATATACAGATATAGGAAAAGAACTAGATGAAAATTTAGTATTAACAGCATGTTTATTATGTAACTGCAAAAAAATAGATGGTCCACAAAGTTTAGAAAGCTTACATAGTTATGCAAAAAATGGAGCTGAATTTTTATCAACATTAGGATTTGATAAAAGATTTTGTAAAATATGTGAAGAAGTTAATAGATATAGTGGAAGTCATCCAAGAGAACCAGAAAGTGATGTTTTAGAATTAGTTGATAATTTTGGTGGAATGTTATTAGACAGACCTGAAAGAGCTGGATATACACCTGAAAAGGCTATAATGCAAATGGAATTAGAGACTTTTAAAATAAATAAAAATAGATATTTTGAACAATTTAAGGAATTTGTAGAAATGATGCAGGAGGTAGAAGTATAATGGAAGCAAATGGAAAAGTTGGAACTGTAAAAATGAAACCTTTTTATGCTTTAAAAAGAGTATGTGAAGAATATTCAATGGATACAGTAATTGATGGCGGGATTTTGGAAAGATTTCGAGCTATATCTAATAAAGCAATAAAAGATAAAATACAAAATAAGCAACAAGGAAAAGAACAAAATATAAATGATAATTCAATGTTTGGAGTTGAAGTATTACAAGAAATGGGAATACAAAGAGAACAATCTGGTGAATATGTAATGAATGATAATTCAAAAAAACAAGAAACAGAAGAAATGTTCAGATAAAATAGACGGCGTAAATGTCGTCTAAAATTTTACAGTATAAAAATAAAAAGAAAAGAGGAATAAATATGTACGAAGTATTTGCCGATTTACATGTACACATAGGAAGATCAGAAAATGGAAAACCAATAAAAATAACAGCAGCAAGAAGTTTAAACTTTGCAAACATAGCAAAAGAATGTGCAGACAGAAAAGGAATAAACATAGTAGGAATAATAGATTGTGCATCACCATATGTAATAGAAGACATTGAGAACTTTCTAAAAACAGGAGATGCATATGAGCTAAAAGATGGAGGAATCATTTACAAAGATAAAGTATGTATTCTTTTAGGAAGTGAAGTAGAAACATCAGAAAAAGGAAGAAATGGAAAATGTGGAGCAGCACACAATGTATGTTTCTTTCCACATTTAGAGGATATAAAGGCATTTTCAAATGAAATGAGCCATCACATAAAAAATATAACATTAAGTACGCAAAGGTCAGATATATCAGGATATGAATTAATAGATATTGTCGAAAAATATAATGGAATATTAATACCAGCGCATATATTTACACCATTCAAAAGTTATTATGGAAATTGCACAGATAGACTAGAAAATATATTTAAAGAAAAATATGATAAAATTTTTGCTGTTGAATTAGGATTAAGTTCAGATACATTTTTAGCAGATGAAATATCAGAATTAGAAAATAAGACATTTGTTACAAATTCAGATGCTCATTCATTACCTAAAATAGCAAGAGAATACAACAAAATGCAGGTAGAAGATATTTCCTTTAAAGAAGTTGTCAAAGCTCTTAAAAATGAAGATGGTAGAAAAATAATTGCAAATTACGGATTAGATCCAAAACTTGGAAAATATCATAGAACTTATTGTGACAATTGTAATCAAACTATTGAAACAAAAGAGCCAGTTGAAGTGTGCCCATATTGCGGAAGTAACAAGGTAACTTTTGGGGTTTTTGATAGAATTGAGTTAATCAAAGATAAAAAAGAAACTAAAAGCCCTGAAAATAGACCTCCATATATTTATCAAGTTCCACTTGGTTTTATTCCAGGTGTTGGGGGCAAAACAATTGAAAAGTTGTTAGATAATTTTGAGACAGAGATGAATATATTACATAGATTGTCAAAAGATGATATAGAAGCGGTAGCAGGTGAAAAGGTTGCTAATTCTATTGAAAAGGCTAGAACTGGACAGGCAAAAGTTCAATCCGGTGGTGGAGGAAATTACGGAAAAATTTTATAGTTCTAAAAAACTCTTTATTGAATACACATTATGTATAAAAGTGTATGATAATAAGGAGATTTTTTAATGAAAAGAAACAAACGATTAAGAATAATTGATGCAATATGTAATCATGTTATAAACAATAAAAAAGAATATGTATTAGTAACTTTAATATTTTTAGTAGGAATTTTTTTAGGAGTAATGTTTATAAATAATATACAAGAAGCACAAATGACTGAAATAACAGAATATTTAAAAAGTTTTACAGAAAAACTGAAAAATACAGAAAAACTAGAAACATATTCAATCTTAAAAACAACGATTTTAGAAAACGTAATTTTGGCAATAACACTATGGTTTTTTGGAACAACAGTAATAGGAATACCAATAGTATTTGGAATAATATTATATAGAGGCTTTTGCTTAGGATATTCAATTGCATCAATAATAACAATAATGGGAGCTGGAAAAGGTATAATATTTGTATTAACAACGCTGGTACTACAAAACATAATATTTATTCCTGCAATAATAGCCATAGGAGTAAGTCGGATTTAAATTATATAAATCAATAGTCAAAGATAGAAATAAAGATAATATAAAAGTAGAAGTACTTCGACATACTATATTTTCTAGTATTATGTTAGGAGTTTTATGTATAGCCGCAATAATTGAAATACTAATTTCAACAAATATATTGAAAAAAATTGTAAAATATTTTTGAAAAATCTATTTACTTTTTCCAAATAGTTTGATATAACATATAAAGAATTTATGTAAATAAAATATTTTGAATATAGGGGTAGGGAAACATGGAAAAACAATTAAAACTTTTTTTCGAATTTTTAGAAAATGATAAAAAATTATCAAACAACACATTACAATCATACAAAAGAGATTTAAAACAATTCAGAAGATATATAGAAGGATGCGAAGTAGCATATACAAAAGTTGACGAAGAAGTAATGCAAAACTATATTGAATATTTAGAAGAATTAGGAAAGAAACCTTCAACTATTTCAAGATGTATAGCATCAATAAGATCATTTTACCAATATGTATTAAAAAAAGGAAAGGTAAAAAAAGATCCAACAAAAAATTTACAATCACCAAAAGTAGAAAAGAAAGCACCATGTGTTTTGACATCAAAAGAAGTTGAGTTATTATTAGATCAACCAAAAGATGTAGATTTAAAAGGAATTAGAGATAAAGCTATGCTTGAATTTGCATATGCCACAGGAATGAGAGTTACAGAAATTATATCATTAGATATAGATGATATTGATTTTAAAGAGGGATTTGTAAATTGTAGAAAAGCTAATAAACAAAGAATTATTCCATTAGGAAAAATGTCATTAAAAGCATTAAAAGAATATACTGACCATGCAAGAGGAATCTTATTAAAAGATGATAATGAAAAAGCATTATTTGTAAATGTTAATGGACAAAGATTAACAAGACAAGGATTCTGGAAAATTATAAAATATTATAAAGAACAAGCTCATATAACAAAAGATATTACACCACATGTTTTGAGACATTCTTTTGCAACGCATTTATTACAAAATGGTGCAGATTTGAAATCAATTCAAACAATGCTTGGACATTCTGATATTTCTTCAACACAGGTTTATATGCAATTCCAAGATGAAGGAATAAAAAATATTTATCAAAAAGCTCATCCAAGAGCATAAAATAAATTCAAAAAATCCAAAAAATCCGAAAAGTTAAAATAATTACCATAAATTTCTTGACAAATAAGAAATTTATGGTATAATAATTTATGGTTACAAGAAGAAGCAATAACTTCTCACCTTAGTATATAAACAAAAGGTTAGAAATATAAATTAATTTTAAAGGAAACTTTAAAGTTATTTTGTGTATTGATTGACTTGTAACATAAGTCAATTTTTTTTATGGAGGTGTTTTAATATAAAACAAGAATTACCAATCAATGGTCAAATAAGAGAAAAAGAAGTTCAATTAATAGGAGCAGAGGGTGAAAAATTAGGAGTTGTATCAATAAGAGAAGCCTTAGATAAAGCAGCAGAAAGTAATTTGGATTTAGTATTAGTTTCACCAAACTCAAAGCCAGTAGTTTGTAAAATAATGAACTATGGAAAATATAAATTTGAACAAGCTAAAAAAGAAAAAGAAGCTAAGAAAAAACAAAAAAGCTTAGAAGTTAAAGAATTGAGAGTAACTCCAAATATAGAGGAACATGACTTTGAATTCAAAGCAAAAAATGCAAGAAAATTTTTAACAGATGGAAACAAAGTTAAAATAACAGTAAGATTCAGAGGAAGAGAAGTAAATAACTCAAAAGCAGGAGAAATTGTTTTAAATAACTTCATAGAAAAATTAGAAGATATTGCTACCGTTGAAAAACAACCAAAATTAGAAGGTAGAAATATGTTTACAATTTTAGCTAAAAAAGCGTAAAGCGCTTTAGATAAAAAACTATGTAAAAAATATAAGGGAGGAAATACCATGGCAAAATTAAAAACAAACAAAGCTGCAAAAAAAAGATATTCATTAACAGCAACAGGAAAAATTAAAAGAACAAAATCAAACAGAAGACACTTATTAGCAAATAAAACAAAAAGACAAAAGAAATCTGGAAAAGTTCAAAATGCTTATGCAAGCAAAACATGTGAAAACACAATTAAAAAATTATTACCATATGGTGGATAGTATTTAATTTTTAAATTTGTAATTAACAAAAAAGATTTAATAGACGAAAAGAAAGTGAGGAAATAAAAATGGCAAGAGTAAAAACAGCTAGAACAACAAGAGCAAGACATAAAAAAATATTAAAACAAGCAAAAGGATATTTTGGAGCAAAACATTATAGATTCAGAAATGCAAATCAAGCAGTAATGAAATCTTTATCATATGCTTATGTAGGAAGAAAAGATAAGAAAAGTGATTTCAGAAAATTATGGATAACAAGAATTAATGCTGCTGCAAGAATGAATGGAACAACATACAGCAAAATGATTGCTGGACTTAAAAAAGCTAATGTTACAATAAACAGAAAAATGTTAGCAGAAATAGCTGTAAGTGATCCAAAAGCATTTACAGAAATAGCTGAAATAGCAAAAAATGCATAGAATAATAAAAACGTTAGAGTTATCTAACGTTTTTTTGTAGTGCGACGGGCATGTTGTTTAGTTAATCGGTGAAAGTACAAAAGTTATGCGTAATCTTATTGAGTAAATTATGTAAGTAAAAGAGGAAAATTAAACGACTTACCCCGTGAGGTCTTGTGAACATAGAGTAATGAAGAAAACGACGAGGAGTACACAAAAGTGAAATATGGTCGAAAAAGTTTTATTACAAGAAGTCAGCAGATACCATAGTAGGAAAATTTTTTCTGAAAATCTTAGACAAAGAAAATCTTAATAAAGCATGCAAATTTCTATTAGACTAATATCAAAAAGTTCATATTGAAATATAAATTGAACTGCCACTTGCGAGAACCGCTTGAATGGTGGTACGAGAGGGGAGAAACACACGAAGTGTTATCTTCTACTCGAATATATATGAAGAAAATAGTGTTTTATAGAAACTGCAATTTATAAAAAACTGCAATTTGTATTGTCAAAAAAATTTTTTTATGATAATATATAGTCAAATTTTAAGTGAAACAAAAGAAGAGGAGTATATTGTTATGATGGCTAAAACCGTTGCAGGAGTACACACACACACACACACACACACAGGTAATTTAGAGAATAGAATAAATATAAATAAAAAAATAAAAGATAGGGACATTGTGCTAGTATCAGAATTTGATACTAGTTAATGTTGCTATCTATTTGTGTTGAAAAAATAAAAGTAAAGAAATCTATTTTTTCATAGATTACTTTACAGTACAAATAAAATGGAGGAGATCAAATGAAAAAGAAAATAAATAGAGAAAAAGGAATAACATTAATTGCATTAGTGATAACAATCATAATCTTGTTAATATTAGCGGGAATATCAATATCAGCGCTAACAAACCAAGGATTGTTTAAAAATGCAAAAACAGCTCAAAACGCAACAGAAAAGGCAGAGGCAGAGCAAGGTCAAAGATTAAATGAATATGAAGATGAGA
>FR901933.1:18441-25602 GCA_000438255.1 Clostridium sp. CAG:389 | reverse complement strand
TTTATCTTGATAATTTTATATTTTCTTTTATAGTCTCTATTACGTTTTTAGTTGTTAAATTTTCTTTATTAGTAACATTAAAATATTGAAATATCAAATCACTATTTATTTTTATTAATAAATTCAAGATTTTTCTATCTTTATTTCTTTTAGAAATTCAGGTAAATTAATAAATGTGGCTACAATTCCTCTATTTGTAAGTGCAAAAATATCTCTAGTTTTCTTATATATTTCTTCTTTTACAGTTTTAGGAACTTTAATTTATATTCCTGTTTTTTTATATTCTTGTTCTATGTATATTTCTAAAGTTGGAAACATATTTTGAAGACATAGGCACAAACCATAATATATCTTTATCAATTTTATCTCTAAAACAAAAATAAGTTGGTCTTATTGTTCCAGCTTCTTTGTTCTCCATTAAATGATATTTAGGGTTGTACTTTTCAATGAATTCATCTTTTATAAAATATAATTTTCCTTCAATACTTTCCATTTTACTCCTTATATAATAAAAAGGGAGTATAAAAACTACTCCCAAATTTAATTTATAATTTTTAAAATTTTAAAATTTCAAATACAATATTTTTCTGGTTTTATTTTTTTATTTTAAAATTAGAAATCTAAATTTTATTTTGTAAAAACTTTGTGCAAAATTTTCTATATCTTTTTTGGTATAAAATATAAAAAATACTTATATTTAATATAAATCTACAACATTAAAAACATGGCTATCCCCCTACTCTACTGATTTTTTTGAATTTACATTTTTTTATTTCATATTTAATGTAGCTATAATTCCTCTTCAATAAATTCGTCATATAATAAAAAAGGAGTACAAAACTCCCAAATTTATTCACCAGTGTATTTTCTCTTTGCCAACTGAGTGGCTGATTAATCGATTATCTAGGGTATTTTTACTCTTTGTCTCCTAGTAGGCAGTCTTTATTTATATAATACTTATAGCATCTTATTTATTGTAATAGTTTTTCTAAAATTCTATCAATATCAGGAAAAACAATATTTTTCATCCCATGGTTATATAAATTTAAAACTTTATTAGATTTATATATTATCTCTGTTTGTAATTGATTAGATACTTTTATAGGAACTTTGTTTTTTATATATTGACTTTCTATGTAATCCAATGTTACTGGGAACATATTTTGTATTAAAAATGCACTATAAGTATTTGCAATATCGCCAAAAACAATAGTATCAACGGATGGTTTTTTACCTAATTTTATTTCCACTTTCTTTATTTTTCATCAATTCTGGATCATCCATAATATCAAAAAATGAATCCTTTATAAAATAAAAATATCCTACATCTATTTGCATAACTATTTCTCCTTATATTATCAAAGGCCTACCATCTCTGGTAAGCCTCGAAAATTTATACACTCTCTAATTTGTTAGTCGCTCAAAGAGGCGGCGACAAACACATTTATTCACTCTCTCATTTATAACTCGCCAAAGAGGCGGCGACAAACACATTTATTAAAAACAATGATGTTCTTAATTATTATATTCATAATAGCATCAAATATGTTACTTTGTCAATAATTTTAATAAAATTTGAGTAAATAATTTTATAATACTAATGATATAAAAAACTGTTTGCATATTTATAATTCAACCAAGTCATTGCAATCCATTTTTTACAATCATGGGAGGTAGTGAGCCACAAATAGCTCACTACCTCCCATTCGGTTATCTTATGTGGTTTGCGAAATGATCTGTACGAATTTATCTCGTACTGTCTCATACTGTTCTTTTTCCTTTTTTTCCATCTTAGAAATATCGGGAAGTGATTCAAATAGTTTCTTTACAGTTCCTTTCCGAATACTTTTCAACATAATGGTTGGAGAACCATCTCCGCAAACATAAGAGGCAACAGCGACATCAAGAACTTTATCGGCACCATATTCATCAATAACTTTCTCGAATTCCTCCAATTCAGCAAAAGTATAGATGACCTTTCCGTAGTAATGCCACCAGTGTATAAGTAACCTTTTGTCAATAGCCATATTAACGGCTCCTTTCTTTTTGCAGTTGCAAAATGTTGTGTTTTGTTTATTAAGTGTTGTCTATCCGTGCATACCTCCATAGCACGATTCTTAGAAAGAATTTGGAGTTAATCCATACATGTATTATATCACTTTTCAGTCATTTTTTCAAATATTTTGCAAGGTCTTTTAAATGTAAAAACCCCAGTAGTACATTTACTCTGGGGTTTTACATTTTGTGGAACCTACTTACTATACCAATTACTTACAGTGGTATTAACCAAATATGAGCTGTCAACACCAGCAGCAAGGATTTTTCCATCTTCCATAGACGCAAATTCCTTTGCTAACATATACTGCCTATGCAACTTTTCAATCTCTCCCGGCATTGTTTTGCCTCCAAATTCATTCGCACGACTTCTTTGCATTTTTTGAATTTCACCAAAACAATACTCTAAGCAAAATAAACTAACTGTCCGCTTGAAATATTTTCCAAGTGTTCTTGCAAGTATACATCTATAAATAGGTTCTAAATACATACCTACAAGTATAACGGTTTTACCTTTTTTGGCTTTCTCAGCAATAATATCTTCGAGGTTATTCAGTATGAATTCATCCGTTTCCTGATCAATATTATGATAAGCCATTAATACTTCCATATCAGTTTTACATTTATCAATTCTATTTTGCAAATAATCATAACATAATAAATCTATATCTACGATTTCTGCATTAATAGCATTTGCCAGTCTCCGTGCAAATGTTGATTTACCGGAGTTTGATGGTCCATCAATAATTATAAAACACTGAGTTGAAGTTAATTCTTGCATAAGTTCATGATGTTCATTTTTGCTTCTTATATCCACAGTTTGAGTAGATCCTATCAAACTATCAATATAAATTTTGGTTTCCGGAATATCCGTTCCAATTGCACGAGTATCAAAAAAATTTTTTGTCTCTTTGTAGTTCCATTTAATCATCTCTGTTAAATCTGTCATTTTTATCCTCCTGATTAAGATGTGAATATTCAAATAGAATATTCTATTGTTTACTGAGATACATTGATATTAAAAACATATCTTATCAAATTATATCACTTTATGTTAATTTAGTCAATTTATAATTAAATACTATTATTTATTAATTCATAATATTTGCCTTTTTTATTAATTAATTCATCATGATTTCCCTGTTCTAATATCTGTCCATCTTCAATATAAATTATATTATTACAATCTTTAACTAAATCTAATGTATGTGAAATTATTATTATAGTCTTATTTTTAGATAATTCCTTCATAGTTTCTTTTATTCTATTTTTACTATAATTATCTAATGCTGATGTAGCTTCATCAAATAAAATTATAGGTGTATCTCTTAAAATTGCTCTTGCAATAGCTAATCTTTGCTTTTGGCCAACTGAAAAATTGGCACTATTTTCTGTAATTATTTCATTATATTTATTTGGCAATTCTTCTATGTATGAATCTATATTGGCAAGTTTACATGCATTTATAATATCTTCTTCTGTTGCATTTTCATTTGCCATTAACAAATTTTCTTTTATAGACATATTAAATAGAATAGGTTCTTGATTTACTATTGAAATCGACCTTCTAAAACATTCTTTATCTAAATTATTTATTTCGATTCCATCAAACTCAATTTTTCCTGTATAATTAGTCAATTCCTTAGTTAATAATTTTAATATAGTTGTTTTTCCTACTCCACTAAGTCCAACAATCGCGTTTTGTGTATGTGGATTTATAAAAATATTTATATCATTTAAAATATTATTATCTGCCAAATCATATTTAAATGTTAAGTTCTCTATATTTATTTTACCCTTTATTTTATAGTTGTCTTTTCCAAATTCTTCTATGTCATCACTTTCAAGTATATCTCCAACTCGTTTTATATTAGCTGTAAATTCAGCTATTTCAAAATCATGTTCAATTATTCTATGAAATACATCATCTATTATATTGTCCATATATGTTACAAGTAACATTGCTAATTCTGTTGAATAAACATCAATCTGTATCATTCTAAGTATATACATCAATAATAAAGATTCAATTACTGTTCTAACTGTCCATTTTGCTGTATTAATAGTTTTTCCTAATAATCTTCTATGAGTTCTAGTTTCTTTTAATTTTTCAATATTATTATAAAATATATTATTACATTTTTCTTCAAAATTTAGAGCTTTAATATCATTAAATCCCTTACTTGTTTCAGAAATAAGCTTGGTATATTCATCTGTTGATTTGTATTCATCACTTAACAATTTTTTTGATTTAGTAAGTTCAATTTTAAATAAATATAAGCTAATACCACATATTACTGTAATCCCCAAAGCCAGCTTATAGTCAATACTAAAAATCACAATAAGCATTACAAATGAAGTAAAAACATATGCTGATTCTTGTAACAAATTATCTATAATTTTGACCATATTACTTTCACAAGATTTTATAATTGTCAATATTTTGCCAGTTCCTATTTTTTTAAAGCCTTTCGAAGATAGTGTCATGATTTTTTTATATAATTTTTCTTGTAAATTTGCACTAATTCTTTCTCCAACAATAACTCCACATTTTCTATATTGATTATGGCAAAAAGTTATTCCAAAAATTCTAAAAACTGCACATAATATTATTAAATTAAATGCTATATCAAATTCTTTATTTACCATATTAGCTAAGAATTTGGAAATAAATGTCTTATATAGCATTTCTGATATTATAAATAAAATCATAAAAATCATTGATTTTATATAAAGCTTTTTATTATTTTTGGAATATTTAAATAAATTCTTTACAGCTTCTAAAAAGCCATATTTTTCTTCCATATATTGCTCCTATTCTAACTCTAGTACATATTTTTTTATGTTGTTTATTTCTTCAACTGATAAAAACAAATACGTTGCTTTTTAATTTATATTTTTTCATTTATTATATTATAAGTTTCTTTAATAAATTGTTCATAATCATTTAAAATCATTTCTTGTCCCACATTATCAATGTGTTTATCTGAATAAGAAAGCAAATCAGGTTCTTCAATAACACTCTTATAATAATCAGCATATTCATCAGAATCCGTATATTTATAATCTGGTTCTTTTTCTTTTAACTTAACAAGTAACAATAAAGTTTTATCAGGAGTATGGTAAAATACATTAGGATCTTCATTTGATAAAGCTATATATTTGTCTAGATTATGTTGAGAAATAATATCATAACGACTAAATACTCCATTACTTTTATAATATGGTACTTTATCAAAAATTATAAATATTTGAAAATATGGGATTGAATTCATTCTTATATTCGCAGTTTCACCAAGCATATTTTCAAAATAATTATTACTGTTTTGTGAATAATTTCTCATAACGAATTTTACTGCATATCCAGCTATTGGTTTATTTTCTTTATATATAGTTATATCTACTTTTTTAGGATAATATTTTCCTTCAATAGTTCCTTCTCTATCATCTCCAATTCCTTGTGATTTAACATTATAATCTTCTCCTAAAATATTTTTTAAATCATTTGCAATGTGTCCATGTAATGATTTTAATTTTGCAGTACTTCTAGATGTACCTACATTCAAATATGTTTTAAATGATTCTCTTATTACATTTAAAATTTTATCATTTTCTGTCATAACATCAACTCCTTTTAGTTTATAATCTAAATATTTTTTTACATCTTTTGACGAAAATGTATAATATCCTCCACTTTTATATTTTCCTAGTAAAGAAATGAATATTTCAAAATCACTATTTCTCAATGCTTGTTTTATTTCTTCACTATTGTATGAATTACTTAATATATATAATCCACTATATATACCTGTTCCAGCTGGTACATCTTCTATTTTTAGTCCATTATCTTTTTTTATTAATGTATTTATTCCAATTTTATCTTTATATGTGTCATTAAGTGCTTGTGTGCGACCATATGCATACCAATATTCTCCGTTTTTATTATCACAACTTCTTTTTCCAAGTTCTTCTTTTTGTTTTAGAAGATATTCATATATTCTTTTATCCTTTTTTATAATATTTTCTGGAATTAGTTTTCCATTTTCATTATATGGATAAATTGCTCTCCCCCATATTCCTCTTGAACCTTTTAAAACTGGTATAATATATTGTGATTCGAAATCAAAATCATTAATAAAAACTTTATCTGATAATGTTGCATAACCATTTTTTACTTCAACATCTGTAAAAAGTTTATTATTTAATATGTTTTTTAATAAATTTATATTTCTTTTAGTTGAAAAATAAAAATTATCATTTATTATGTATTCATCTTTTGGTAAATTTGAAATATGAATAGGTTTTAAATCATTTTCATCAAATTCACTATATTGTGCAAATAATTGTTTTTTAGATTTATTTAAGCATACAATTGCTGTATATGTCATTGCAGTAAATGGTTGAAAATGTTTTAAATCGCATACACTTTCTAATAGTGATTTGTTTGCTATATATCTTCTCATATTAGTTCCTGCAACACTAGTAAAAAATGATGAAGGTGTTATATAACATAGTTTTCCGTTTCTTTTTAACATTCTTAAACCTTTTTCATAAAATACTATATATAAATCTGTCATTCCTCCGTTTCCAAAAGAATATTGTTTTACTGTATCTGCATTTTCTTCTAAATTATGTGTTCGTACATATGGTGGATTTCCTAAAACATAATCCATTTTTTTATCATATATATCTGTTTTTAAAGTATCTGCTACTATAAAATCCCATTCAACATTTTGTACATTATACAATCTTGCTACTTTATTACATCTTTCTTTACAAATTTCAATATCTTCGCTATCTATATCAATTCCATGTATATATTTTTCTAGTTCTCTTTTTAGTTTTTTGGTATTATTAGATTCTTTCAAAAAATCTTTACAATATCTATCTACAATATGGATTAAAAATTGCCCATCTCCACAGCTATTATCTATTACATGTTTTTCTAAAATATTTCCACTTATATAATGTCCCTGATTTAATATAATTTCTACTAAATAATCTGGTGTAAAAATTTTTCCCTTATGTTTAACTTTTATAAATTCTTCTTTATCTATTTTTTCTTTTTCCATTGTGACCTCTATTTTTCTTCTTAATTTCTTTTGC
>FR901933.1:0-18395 GCA_000438255.1 Clostridium sp. CAG:389 | reverse complement strand
ATAATAAATAATATATTCCATTTTAATTTATTTTATTATATAATAAAAAACGAATGGAGTGTGAGACTTATGATAAATCATGAAGATAATCCAGAATATTTAAATTCATTTTTAGATTATACAATGACAATTTTGAATAAATCGCCTAATACTGTAAAAGAATATAATTACGATTTAGCAACATTTTTAAAGTTTATAAAAATAAGATTTAATTTAACAAAAGAAGAAGATTTCTCTAAAATCGTAATAAAAGATATTGATTTAAATACTATTAAAAAAATTACATTAGATGATATACATGCTTTTTTAAGTTATTTAACAACAACATATCATAGCAAAGCTGCAACACGTGCTAGAAAAGCTTCTAGTATAAGAGTTTTCTTTAACTACTTATCTGCAAAAGCTAATTTAATTGAAGTAAATCCTGCTCAAAATTTAGAAACTCCAAAATTAGATAAGAGACTTCCTAAATATTTAAGTTTGGAGGATAGCAAAAAACTTTTAGAGGTGACTGCAAATGAAGATAATAGAAATTCTGAAAGAGACTATGCTATAATTACACTTTTTTTGAATTGCGGTATGCGTTTGTCTGAATTAGTTGGAATAAATATTAATGATATAGATTTTTCTGAAAACAAAATGACTGTTATCGGTAAGGGAAATAAAGAAAGAACTATTTATCTTAATAAAGCTTGCATACATGCTATAACAGAATACTTAAATGTTAGGCCAAAAGATGGAATAAAAACAGACAGACTTAATTCAAGAAAAGCTTTATTTTTAAGTGAAAGAAAAGAACGTATTAGTAAAAGAACTGTTCAATATATTGTTGATAAAGAACTTATGGCTGCTGGTCTTGATACTAAAAAATATTCTACTCATAAATTAAGACATACAGCTGCTACTTTAATGTATCAATATGGTAAAGTGGATATTAGAGCTTTACAAGAAGTTTTAGGACATGAAAGTATTTCTACAACTGAAATTTATACTCATGTTGCTAATCAACAAGCACGTGATGCTATTGAAAATAATCCATTGGCTGATATCTAAATTTAAATGGTACCTTGTAATCACAAGATACCATTTGTTTTTTTATAAAGAATTATTGTTGTATAGAGATACTTGAACATTCTTTCCTTGGAGATATTAGATGGATTAAAAATATATTTAAAGTCATGCTTCGTTTTCTCATAATACAATATTGAAAACGAGAAATTATATGCATCACTCTTCTCATATTCGAATTGATTTAATCCTTTTCTTATATCTTTTAATATTTTTTCCAAAATATCATATATTTCTTTTGTAGTAACCTCTGAATACCATTCATTTCTATAATTTTCTCCATCATTTGAAATGTAGATTGAGATTTGAGCTTTTAATTTGTAATTTTGTTTTAAAATCTTTTCCCGTTTTTTCTCAAAATCAGCAATATTCTCCTTCATGTGAAGTCCTCCTTTATACTTGCAAAACTATATAGTTACTCGCTAAATTATACAACCTTTTCATTAATATTTCAATATTTATTTTTAATAATTGGGAATTCTTATTCTCTCTCCCTCCTTTAAGGAAGAATCTGATAAATTATTTATAGTTTTTAATTCATTAACAACATATCTTATATCTTTTCCATCAAAATACTTATTATTTTTCAATTCATTTTGGGCTATTGTCCATAATGTATCTCCTGCATAAATATATTCCTCTTTATATTTCGTTTCTACATTTGAATATGTATTATTTGCAAAAAATAATATTGTACCTAACAAAATTGCTAATACCAAATTACTTCTTATAAATTTTTTTCTATTAACTATTTTCATTATAATTACCCCTTTCAACACACAAAGAATATTTGTTTGCTTTATGAAATAATTATATACGAACATTTATTCTTTGTCAATAGTTTTTAGAAAAAATGTTCGTATTTTGTTCTTATATATTTTTATTTTCTATTAATAATATTAATTTTATAATAATATGGTTGAATATCACTTAATAAACTATCCATATAAATCATATTTCCATCTACATCTTGAACTTTTAAATTAGGAAAAGTTCTAATCATCTTTCGATCACCCCAATATTTATAGACAAACTTTGATAAAGTTTCGTTATTATAAATATCATCATATTTTTGAATAACTGCTTGCTTATTATTAACATTTAAATCATTTTTAGCAACCATTCTAATTAAGAAAAATGATAAAGCAATACCAGTTATAATACAATCGATAAGCAAAAATGTAGTTACGGCACTTGTTGCAATCTTTAAAAATTTTAAAGAAAATTTATTTTTAAACCAATCTATCAACCTATCTATTCTAGGATTAAAAGATCCTATTAAATACAGTGCAAGAAATCCCCAAAATATTGAAAAATAAACGCATATTCTTCCATTTATATTAAGTGGCATATTTGAATAATCCCACCATTTTATACCTAATATCATCTCTCCTATCCAGCTAACTAAATATTCAACAATTGATCCAACTATAAATCCACCTAAAAATAATCTGGTATATTTTTTTGAATATCCGTGTAGAAAAATAATCATAATTACGGCCCCTACACCATATATTGCACAAAAAGGTCCATATAAAAAGCTTTGTCTGCTTTCCCAAACTCCTTTTGTAATAATGCCAAATATCGTTTCAATTATATATCCAACTATACTATAAATTATAAAATACGCTAATATTCTCCATATTGATAATCCCATAATCGTAGCTCTTTTATTTGTTTCCGCTTCTTTTTTTACATTTTTAATTTTGTTTTTTCCTTCATCTTCTATTATATTTTCTGCCATATTTTTTCCTTTCTATAATTTTATAAATATATTTAAAACTATTTATCTAAAATTTCATTTAATTCATTAATTTTTTGATTATAAAAATCAATAGCTCTCTTATATGTATCTTTGCTCTCCAAATCAACATCTACCATTTTTAATAAATCAATAGATTTTTTAGAGCATCCTTGTTTTAACATTTCTATATACTTTTCTACAAATCCAGGTTCTTTATTTATGATTTTACTAGCAATTGAAATAGCAGCAGAAACACCTGTGCAATATTTATATACATAGAAATCACTATAAAAATGAGGAATTCTAGCCCATTCATATTTAATTTGTTCATCAACATCAACATCATTTCCAAAATATTTTTGATTTAATTTATAATAAATATCATTTAAGTCATCAGCAGAAAGCATGACATTATTTTCAGTTTTATCATGAACTATCTTTTCAAATTCAGCAAACATTGCTTGTCTAAATAATGTTGCTCTTATCATTTCTAATAGTTCATATAATAGTTCTGCCTTTTTCTTACTATCTTTTTCATTTTTTATTTGATAATCACTTAATAATATCTCATTAACAGTTGATGCAACTTCTGCAACCATTATAGTATAATTTGCATTTATTACATTTTGTTCTTTATTTGAATAATATGAATGCATACTATGTCCTAACTCATGTGCTATTGTACTTACATCTCTTTTACTATTCACAAAATTAGTTAAAACATATGGATGTACTCCATATACGCCCATACTATATGCTCCACTCATTTTATTTGGTTTTGCATATACATCTATCCATCTATTATCAAAAGCTTCTTGTAATTTGTTTACATACTCTTTTCCTAAAATTTGTAATGCATTTAATACTTCTTTTTTTGCTTCTTCATAAGTTATTTCATCTTTTCCTTGTTCGCAAGGATTTACATATAAATCATACATATGCATTTCTTTTAAGTTTAACATTTTCTTTTTTAATTTTAAGAACTCATAATTTACAGTCATATCCTCATTAACAGCTTCTATTAAGCTTTCATATACTTTAAGGCTTGCATCATCATTGTCAACAGCGTGTTCAATACTAGAATTATATTTTCTTATTTTTGCTATTGTTGATTTTGCTTTTACATTTGATATATACATTTCTGTAATTGTGTTTACAAATTCACTATATTTTTTGTACATTAAATCAAATGCTTGTTTTCTTACTTTTTGTTCTTTGTTTTTTAAATATAAAGTGTAAGTACTATCTGTTAATTCTACTTCTTTTCCATTTTCATCAATTAATGTTCCAAATTTGAATTCTGCATTTGTTAGTGTGTCAAATGTGTTTTCTGGTGCTGATATTACTTCTGAGAAATTTGCTAATATATTTTCTTCTTCTTTACTTAATACATGTTTTTTCTTTTCAAGTATGTCGTTTATATCTCTTTTATATCCTTTGAATCTTTCTTCACTAATATATTTTCTTATAGTATTTTCATCTGCATATGTTATTTCTGGTGTTATAAATGATGTTTTTACACTAAATTCTGTTCCTAAATTTTCAACTTCTTTAAATATTTTTATTCCTTCTTGATTTGACATGTCTAAATGATATGTTAGCATTCCATATGCATATACTTTCTCAAATTTTTCTAATGCTTGTTCATATAGTTTATAACAATTAAATAAATTGTCTGATGTATCACATAATATTCCTTGATATTTTGCTATCTCTTCTAGTTTTTTTATTATTTCATCTTTTTCTTTTTTAAATTGTTCTTCGTTTTCGAAGATATATTGTAAGTTCCAGCTGTTTTTTTCTTCCATTTTTATCATCCTTTCTTTTGTTTTTCTTTTATGTTTGAATTTTATCATATTATTAATCTGTTGGCTATATTTATTTTATAAAAATTGTAATAAAAAGGACGGTGCTTAAAATACCCTAAAACACCGCTCCTGGAATAATAAAGAAAATTATTTCTTCATATCTAAATACTTTTGTCTTGTAGACATACCTCCCCTCATAGCTCTTTCTTCCTTGTTTTTATTTAAAATCATTTGTACTTCGTCGTATAACGACTTAGATATGTCCTCTAACCGTTCTGTCAAATCCTTATGTACCGTAGATTTTGAGACTTTATCATATGCTTGTGCAGTTGCACGTACAGTAGTTTTGTTGGCAATAATGTAATTTGCCTCATCTAGAGTCCTTTGTTCGATTCTTTCTTTTACTGTTTGCATATATAGGTCCTCCTTCAAAATTTAATGCTTTATGATTATATCATTGCATTTTATAATTTACAAGTTTTTCCAGTTAAATAAATCAAAAATTTTTTTGTCTCATATAATATATAAATGTCGAATGAAAGGAGGTTTTGTTGATTTTGGAATTAGAACATAAAAAAATAGGATTTGTTTTAACAGGTTCTTTCTGTACTTTTAGTAAAACAATTCCTAAAATAAAAGATTTAGTGAAAATGGGTTCTGAGGTCATTCCAATTATGTCATATAATGCATATAATTTAGATACCAAATTTGGAAAAGCCGAAGATTTTATAAATGAAATTGAAGATATTACTGGTAAAAAAATTATCCATACTATACAAGATGCAGAGCCAATAGGTCCAAAGCATTTAACTGATATTATGGTTGTAGCACCATGTTCTGGTAATACTATGGCTAAACTTGCTAATGATATTATTGATACACCTGCTACTATGGCTGTTAAATCACATTTAAGAAATAATTTGCCTGTTGTTATTGCCCCTTCTACAAACAACGCTCTAAGTGCTAATGCTTCTAATATTGGTACTTTACTTAATAGAAAAAATTATTATTTTGTTCCTTTTAAACAAGATAATCCTATAACCAAACCACGTTCTGTTGTTTTTGATTTTGATTATCTTATAAAAACAATTGAATCCGCTCTTGATAATGAACAAATTCAGCCTATATTACTTTAAAAAATAACAATATTAGGAAAAAACAAAAACTTTCCTAATATTGCTATTTTTTACTATCTAAAATTTTATTTTTGTTCGTATTTATTTTTCACAATAACCTTATCACAAAAAGCTAAACATGTATATTTTTTACAGTCGTTTCATCTGTTCCAATTAAAAAAGAACACATCTTTTTGACGTGTTCTTTATTTTATAGGGATATTTTCTTTCAAATATGGATAACCATTGTTTATATTATCATAATCTTGTGAATATGCTTCACCTAAAATTTCCGCTAATTTTTTTAACTCTTCTTCTGATTTTCCGATAACAGAGTTTGCTAACCCAGATGTCTGTTCATAGCCAACACCCTTATCACAAATAATATCAAGATAATAACAATTCACGCAATTAGCTCCTGTCCATATCGCACCAAATAAAGTACCATAATAATTAGAAGAATTATCATAATCTATTTTTCCAATAGAATATGAATTTTCTACATAGGATCCTACAATTCCGCATACTCCCCCAAAATTACTATTGCCACTGATTTCTCCGAAATTATAACAACTGCAAATTTTTGTATTATTATTAGGAAGTGTACCAGTAATTCCACCTACTTTATCATCTCCAATAATTTTTCCATTATTAAAGCAATATTCAATATTAGAATTAGTGCTAACTCTACCTGTTATTCCCCCAATATATTTCTGCCCGTTAATAATTCCATAATTATAGCATTTACTTATTTTAACACTATCAAAAACATCTTTGCTATTACTAACAGTAATAACTCCAGATATACCTCCAACATATACACCATCTGAGTCATCTTCTATATTATAATTTGATTTAACTTCTCCAAGATTTCCGCACTGTTCTATATTTCCAGAATTATATCCACAGATACCACCAAGATATAGCCATCTTGTAGCAGAAATAATTTCTGTTCTTTTTGATTCTATTTTCCCTTCATTATAACATTTTTTTATATTATAATGATTTATACCAGCAATTCCTCCTATTGAAGCAGATGTTCCATTTACATTTGCCTTATTTATGCAATTATTTATTTCTGACCATTTATAATTACATCCAACAATTCCCCCTACATATCCCATTATTTGTTCAGAATCATGTTTTTCATTTATCTCTCCATAATTAGTACAATCTCTAACAAAAACAATATTGTTTTGTTTTCCTTCTGAATCTCCTACTATTCCTCCAACTTGTGCACTTCCTGTTACTTTTCCATAATTAACACAATCTGATATGTTTCCTTCTAAGCTATACCCACATATACCTCCACATAATTTATATTTCGATATTATTTCACTTTTATTAACACAATTCATTATTTTTCCATTTAAAAGATTATATCCACAAATTCCACCTATAAAAGTTCCATGAGTATCTCCATTTCCAATTATTTTTGAGTTTTGTGAAATGCATTTTGAAATTGTCCCATAATTCTTTCCCACAATACAGCCTATCTCTTTGTTTCCATCTATATATGAATTATCTATAATTAAGTTTTTAACCGTCCCTCCTTCATTCAGTTTAGATATTAATGCTGCACCATTTGTTTCGGTCTTTATATATAAATTTTTTATTATATAATCATTTCCATCAAATGAGCCATTAAAATTTAATATTGGTTCAAAATTTTCTCCTTTTTGAAGTTCTCTACTTTCAATATCAAAAGAATTATAGCAATCAATATTATTTATGATATATACGTATTTATTAGAAAAATCCTCTCCACTTTTAGCCATATTGGATAATTTTTGTAACCCTTCAAAATTAGTTATAAAAATTGAACTATCATTAAAATTAATTAATCCTTCATCTGCTTGTTCTTCATTGATTGTTCCATTTTTAATAAAAACATCTTTTATAGACTTATTTTCAGAAGACATCTCTAATTCTAATTTTGCTAATTTCATTTTTTCTTCTATTTGACTTATTTTATATTTGTTAGATGCCATACTTGCATTTTTTAATAATCCTGTATTTGTTAATGATGATATGGCAATTCCAGATAGTATTAACAAGATTATAATTGTCAATACTAATGCTACTAATGTTATTCCTTTGTTTTTCATATTTTTATCTCCTTTGTATAATATCTATACCCCATATGGAGTACATTAGTATATTACACCATATGGGGTATTTTGTCAACACCAAATGGTGTATTTTGTATAATATTGTCAGGAGTGAGAAATATGTTAAGATTAAAAGATTTAAGAGAAGACCATGAACTAACACAAGCTCAATGTGCCAAAATAGGATATATAGCCAAAAATTCATATATCAGATATGAAAAAGAAGAAAGAATTATTCCATTAGATACTTTAATTTATTATGCAAAATATTATAATACATCATTAGACTATATTGCTGGATTAACAAATATTCAAAAACCATATCCAAGAGAAAAAAATAAAAAAGACACACTTTTATAAATGTGCCTTTTTATTATTTTCTTATTAATTCACTTGTACTTATCTTACCATCTTTTAGAACATTAATATATAATTTATCTTTTTTCAATAGTTTCTTATTGATTTTAAAATACATTGTAAATTCATTACTATTAACGGAAGAACTAAAATTATAATATTTTTTGCCACTGTCATCAGTTATAAAAACAGTTTCTTTATTCATATCAGTTATATTTTCAACAATTGTACTAGTTTTACCTTTAACCTGCATGTTTGAATCTGTAATTATAATATTATCAAATATTACACCAGATATATCATCATTCAAATACATAATTGCATCTTCTCTATCAAAATTACAATCACTAATCTCTATATTTTTAAACTTCAAATCATCATTATCTCTATCTGGAATAGAAATTTTAAAAGGTTCTCCTATAATTTTAGTATTAGAGCCAAATAACAATGTAAATTCTAAATTATCTATGTTTTTTAAAGAAATCTTATACGTATTTAATCCGCTTCTAGGTTCATCTTTAAGTGAAAATTCAATTTTGTTTTCTTCTCCATTTACATCCTTCTTATATTCATTTGTTGCATAAAAATAATTAATATCATCAACACTTTTATCTCTTACTAGTACTAATGTTTCATCTCCAATATAGCCATTTATGTCATAGTAAAAGGTTATATAATCATTATCAACAGTTATATTATTAATAGTTAAAGTTCCTCCTAATGTACTTCTAGCTGTATATTGAGTTTTTCCTGGTTTTACCTGATACCATGTTGTTTTTTTATACATTCTTTCTTCTTCATCTGTTCTATCATTATAAAGTTTAGTTTCTGTTGGAGTAACCAATAAATTGTTAATATTTTCTTGTCTTCCTAAAAGAATTAAGAAATGTTCTTCTACCTTTACAATATCACTATTTTTTATAGTACTATAATCTTCAATTTTTTCATATTCATTATCTGAATTCTTAACATATCTATCTATTCCAATAGCATCGCCTTGATATATAATGCTTTGTATTTTCTCTCCATTATCTGTTGAAACTAAAAAACTGCTATACTCCATATTAACATTTTGATATTCTTCCCAAGTTATACCTTCTTTTACATATTTTCCTTTTATAAATGTTTCAAATTTAGTATTTTCAACATCTTCTATTACAACTTTTTTGTTATCATCTAATACTTGCTCTTTTTCTTCAAAATTTTTGTTTTCTTGTCTTGATATTTTAGTACTTATTTTTTTATCAATATAAACTTTATTAGAAGCGGTATTATAAGAAGTTCCAACATAAAAAGTATCTAAATAAATATCTAAATTAAATTCTTTTTCCTCATTATCCATAATGTTAATTATCTGTACATATTGATATTCAGAGTCTGATATTTTATTAAACACTTTCATAATATTGGTATTTTGTTCTTCATCATTAATATTAACTTTACTTGCTATTCCAATATTATATCCTGTATTTTGATTATATATTATTGGTTCAAATTCTTGAATTGCTTTATCTTTAAAATTAATTGTGTATTCTACAATTATATAAGAATTATCTCCTCCAACACTTTCTAATGTTATATTCATATATTCATTTTCTATACTTTTATTTACAATTGTTGCACTATCAGAATAATTTTCGTCAACTTTTAAAAATCCAAATTTTGAAAAATCAATTTTATTTTTAGCTGCATATACTATTCCTGACAATATTACAACACTACAAATTACTGCTACTAATGTCTTTATAACTTTATTCATTTCAACATATCCTCTTTCTATTAGAATTTTTCTTAGTTCTTTCTTTCCTCTATGAATAATTGTTTTTATATTGGAAACTGATTCATCTAAAATTCGAGCCGTTTCCTTATATGATAGACCTTCTATATTGACTAAGTAAATTGCATTTTTGTATTTATCGTCAAGTTGATTTATTGCATCTATAATTTCTTTTTGCCTTTCTTTTTTTGCTACTATTTCATATATGTCATTTTCAACTGTTTCCTCTTTTGATAGATATTTTTCATTTATTTCGTTTCTATTTTTTTCCGTGTTTATATAATTTATTGCTCTACTTTTAGCGACTAAATATATATAGTATTTGAAACTGTATCCATCTCTTTTGGGATGCTGTAATACATATATGAATGTTTCTTGTGCTATATCTTCTGCTTTTTCTTTGTCTTTTATTATGTTATTTATAAAGTATTGAATTTTGTTCTTGTATTTGTTATATAAGTGCTCAAATGCTTCTTTTTCACCATTTTTATAGTCTTGGTATAGTTTCTCATCTAAATTTTCCATTTTCTTTTTCCTTTTTATCTTTATTTTCATTTATATATACAAGTGACTTTTTAAAAAGTTTCATTATTTTTTAATATCTTATTATAGTTGTAATAAAAGCACGTCTATTACAAACTATACTCCCAAAAGTAAAGTTTATTTTTAGATGTGCTTTTTCTAATTAGATATTCTATGTTTAAATTATTAATTTATTTTTTCAAAATTTCTTTCAATTCCTCATTACGTTTAACCTTTTTCGTAGTAGTCTTAATAAGCTCTTTATCAGTCAAAATCATATTCATAATATGTTTATATCTAGGAACAGTAGTATTAACCTCATTCTTAATTCTATTCCAAATAATATCTCTAATCTCATCAAGAGAAATATCACCATATTTTTGTTTAATTTCATCTTTATTATAAACAACCTTAACAGAAAGTTTAACATCATTTTTATCAACTTCATCAGGCATACCGAAAACCATACATTCCTCAACTAAATCTATTCTATTAACCAAAGTTTCAATTTCCTCTGGAAAGATTTTTTTACCATTTTTTAGAACAATCATATTCTTTTGTCTACCTGTTATAAAAATAAAACCTTCTTTATCTATATATCCTAAGTCTCCTGTATAGAACCATCCATCTTTAAGAACATTTTTAGTTTCTTCCTCATTTTCATAATAACCAAGCATAACATTTGGACCTTTTGCACGCAATTCACCTATACCGTTATCGTCCTTGTTCACTATTTCTACTGTAACATTTTCCATAGGAATACCAATTGAACCAGTTTTAGATTTGTACATATTTTCTGCCGCAATAACTGGTGATGTTTCTGTAAGTCCATATCCTTGAACCATATCTATTCCTAAATCTATAAAGCCTTTTTGTATTTTAGGGTCTAATGGTGCACCACCTGAAATTACAAATCTCATTTTTCCACCTAATTGATCTATTATTTGTTTGAATAATTTTCTTCTAATGTCTATATGGAATTTTAATAAAAAATTACTAATTTTTATTGCATTTTTTATAAGCTTTGTTTTTCCTTGTTTTTCTATTTCTTTTACAATTCTATTATAAATTGCTTCAACTAATAATGGAACACCGACAAATACTGATACTTCATATTCTTTTAAGTTTTGTGATACATATCTTAATCCATCTGGGAAGGAATTTCTAACTCCACATGAAAGCATCATTATCAAACATGTTGAACCAAAGATATGATGCATTGGTAAAAATGCTAAGTTTGAGTCTGTACTTCTTATATCCTCAACTCTTTGCATTGCATATACATTTGATGCTATATTTTTTTGTGATAGCATTACTGCTTTTGATTTTGAGGTTGTTCCTGATGTGAATAATAATATATTCATTGCATTTTCATCTATTTTTGCTGATATGTATTCTTTGTTTCCTTTTTCTAATAATTTTTGTCCTTCTTCTTTTAATGTATGTATGTCATCATATCCTGACATTTTTGACATACAAATATATTGTTTTACATTTGTTGTGTTTCTGCTTTTTATTTCTTCTATCTTTTCTATGTATTTTTCGTCAAAATAGATTGCATCTGCTTTACTTCTTATTAGTGAATTTTCTAGTTCATCTATTTGCAAGTCTTTGTCTAATGGAATTGATACTATTCCTCCTAACAAACTTGTCAAGTGTCCTAATGCCCATTCATATCTATTTCGTCCCAAAATGGCTATTCTTTTGTTTTTTAATTCCATATCATATAATTTAGTGCCTAATGCATTTATTTGCTCTAAAAGCATTTTATATGTTATATTTTCATATGTTTTATTTTTTCCTTCTTGATGTTTTACTATAAATGCTATATTGTTTTCATATATTTTTGCTGAATTGTATATTAGCTCTTTAATATTATTAAATTCTTGGATTGTTTTTTCTTTTTTCATAGTTGGTCTCCTTTTTATTTGTGATTGCATTATATCATAAATACTTTATAATAATACACTATTTTTTTAAATTTGTCACTAGTCTCCTTGGTCAGTTATTATTTCGTAAAAACTTGCATATTCATTAAAGAGGTGAAATTATTTGAGACAAAAAAGCAAACTATTTCTAATAAATGGTGCAATATTAACCAGTACATCATTACTCATGAAATTTGCAGCACTTATTTTTAATATATACATATCAAATCAAATAGGCTCAGAAGCAGTCGGGGTATTCAGCCTAGTAATGGCTGTTTATATATTTTTCATAACAGTGGCAACATCTGGGTTAAACATTGCAGTAACTGTAATTGTTTCCGAAAAATTTGCTTTAAATAAGAACAAACAAGCTATAAAAGCAATACGTACATGCATATTTTTTAGCTTGTTATTAGGAGTTACAGCAGGTGGACTGATATTACTTTTTTCTGATTTTATTACAAGTAAATGTTTGCACAATATGGTTTCTTCTAAGCCTTTATTTTTCATTGCAATTGGTTTACCTTTTATCGCTATGTCTTCTTGTATTAGCAGTTATTTTACTACTGTACGAAAGGCCTATAAAAATGCTATTACACAAGTTTTTGAATTTACAATTAAAATGATTGCAACAATAATATTGCTAAAAATAAATATCTCTAATGGTGTAGAAGCGGTTTGTATTTCACTTATTTTAGCTGATGTAATTTCTGAGGTTTGTTCTTTTACATTGATTTTCATTTTATATATTATAGATATAAGAATTAAAAAGTTAGAAGATGTCCGTTCCTTAGGACAAAGATTTAATATTTTGAAGATTGCTTTTCCAGTAGCTGTAACCTCATATATACGTTCTGGCCTTTCAACCTTAAAGCAGTTGATAATTCCTACTCAACTTGAAAAATCAGGCATTTCATGTAGCAGAGCACTTTCACAATATGGTATGATTAATGGTATGGTTCTTCCTGTTATCACATTTCCTACCGTACTTACTGATTCTTATAGCATGCTTCTAATACCAGAATTTTCTACATATGTAGCACAAAACAATTATAAAGCAATTAATTTTATAGCAAATAAAATTTTTAAAGTGACTTGTGCTTTTTCTATGTGTATTTGTAGTATATTTTTTATTTTTTCAAATGATTTAGGGCTTGCTATTTATAACAATATTGAGACTGGGTATTTTTTTAAGGTATTTACTCCTTTTATATTTTTTATGTATATGGATCACATTATAGATTGTATTTTGAAAGGCTTGAATAAACAGTTTGGTGTTATGTGTTGCAATATTTTGGATTTGAGCATTACTACTTGTTTTATTTATTTTTTGCTTCCAGTTCTAGGAATTAAGGGATATGTTATTTCTATTTTTTTTAGTGAGGTTTTAAATTTTAGTATTAGTCTTTTTCAGTTATTTAAGTATTCTAAAATAAAGCCTAATTTTATTGATTGGATTGTTGTTCCTTTGACTTGTAGTTTGATTGCTTATTTTGTTACTAACGTTTTTCATTTTAATTTTGTTAATCTTACTATCAATTTAATTTTTAATATATTACTTTTTGTGTTTGTTTTTGTTAGTATTTTCATTTTTATAAATTTTTTCATTTTAAAATTCACAAGTTCAAAGGAGTAACCATAACGGCTACTCCTTTGAACTTTTAAATTTAGATTTTTCATTCATTTCCACATTTTTTCAAAATGATGAGAAATTTTTAGTCCCAATGGAATAGTAGCTATTAATCCAATTATACAATATAAGAGAAAAATTAGTCCAACAAAGTTTATTTCTATTGTATGGGAATCTACAATTATATAAATGTATTTCTCTGCTATTGCATCAGACCGCATTAATGATTTTAAGATGAAATAGCTGCTAATAGCTACAATACTCTCTATTGCACAAAAAACAGAAAACTCATTATGAAAAATCATTTCTGGTAATGTTAAATAAGATGCTCTTTGCCTTCCAGCAGATTCAATTTCCATATATGCTGCTCCAATAAAAGTTACACCTGCCTCCAAACCATAAAAGATTAAAAAAGCAAATGATCCTTTCAGGTGAAATATTACAACAAATATAGCTATTATTGAAAATACTAACCAGAATAACTTTAATAACATTTTCCGTTCTTTTTTTGTCCTGTCAAAAATCAATAAATTTAAAATTTTTTCTTTCATTTTTCTTCCTCCTGCATATTCATGCATTTTATTGTTGTTAAGTTAATACGTTACTATATGTCAACCTCCTAATAAAAGCGAGGAATTATATTTACAATTATATACATTTAAATTATAGCAGTATATTATGTTAATGTCAATGATTCTATGGTTATTTTAACCAATCAGGATTTGCTAAATACCAATCAATAGTTTTAACAATACCATCTTCAAATTTAGTTTTTGGATACCAACCAAGCTCATTTTTAATCTTAGTAGGATCGATTGCATATCTATAATCATGGCCTTTTCTATCAGCAACATGTTCAATTAGATCTTCTGATTTACCTAATCTTTGTAAAATTAATTTAACAATTTCAATATTTCTTCTTTCATTGTGTCCACCAATGTTATATCTTTCACCAGCAACACCATTATGGAATACTAAATCAATTGCTTCACAATGATCTTCAACATATAACCAATCTCTGATATTTAATCCTTCACCATAAACAGGTAATTTTTCATCATTTAATGCTAATTTAATCATATGTGGAATTAATTTTTCATTATGTTGATATGGTCCATAGTTATTTGAACAGTTTGTTACATTTACATTCATTTTAAATGTTTCATGATATGCAAATGCAATTAAATCAGAACTTGCTTTTGATGCTGAATATGGACTACTTGGTTTAATTGGAGATTTTTCTGTAAAATATCCATCTTCTTTAAGAGAACCATAAACCTCATCTGTTGAAATATGAACAAATTTATTTGGACTACCTTCTCCCCATACTTGTTTAGCAGCTTCTAATAAAGTATGTGTTCCTATTACGTTTGTATGTGTAAATACGAATGGATTTTTTATACTATTATCAACATGTGATTCTGCTGCAAAGTGTATTACACCATTTATATCATATTTTTTGAATAAATCTAGTACAAAATCAAAATCACAAATATCTCCTTGTACAAATGTTATTTTATCCATTACCTTTTTTAAATTATCTAAATTTCCTGCATATGTTAATTTATCTAATACTATTACTTTATAATCAGGATGTTTATTTACAAAATATTCTGCAAAGTTTGCCCCTATAAATCCTGCTGCACCTGTTACTAATACATTTTTACTCATTTTAAATACCTCTTTCTTTTTTATATACTTACTTTAAAAATTATAAATTACTAAATAAATCAGTTTCTTTTAATTCTTTAAGTGATGGCCATTTACCATCTTTTTCAGATGTCAATAAATCTTCTGGTTTTAAATCTCCCATAGGCCATTCAATACCTACATCTGGGTCATTCCATTTAAGTCCGCCTTCTGCTTCATGATTGTAAACGTCATCACATTTATAAGCAAATTCAGCCTCATCTGATAATACTAAAAATCCATGTGCAAATCCTTTTGGTATCATAAACATCTTTTTATTTTCTTCTGTTAATATAACACCTTCCCATTTTCCATATGTTTTGCTTCCAGGTCTTAAATCTACTGCAACATCAAATACTGAACCTTTTATACATCTAACTAATTTTGATTGTGTATTTTCTTTTTGGAAATGCAATCCTCTTAAAACGCCTTTTTTAGATTTAGATTGATTATCTTGTACAAAATCATAATTTAATCCTAATTCTTCAAAATCTGCTTTGCTATATGTTTCCATAAAGTAGCCTCTATTATCGCCAAAAACTGTTGGTTCTATAATGCATACACCTTCAATAGATGTATCTATTCTTTTGAATTTTCCCATTTTTATTATCTCCATTCTTTTTCATTATTCTAAAAATATTGAAATAGTTTTTTATAATATTATATATTTTTTCTATTTTATTAATGCTTTTAAATATTTTCCATAATCTGTTTTCATATATTTATCAGCTAATTTAGATAATTGCTCTGCTGAAATCCAGTTGTTTTGATAAGCAATTTCTTCTGGGCAACATACTTGCATACCTTGTCTTTTTTCAATTGTTTGAACAAAACTTGCAGTTTCTAGCAATGCATCATGTGTTCCTGTATCAAACCATGTCATGCCTCTACCAAATGTTTCAACATATAATTTATTCATTTTCATATATTCTTCATTTACAGTTGTTATTTCTAATTCTCCTCTTGCAGATGGTTTTACATTTTTAGCGATTTCTATAACATCATTTGTATAGAAATATAATCCTGGTACAGCATAGTCAGATTTTGGATTTTCTGGTTTTTCTTCTATTGATACAGCTTTACCATTTTCATCTATCTCAACTACTCCATATGCTCTTGGGTCTTTTACTTTATATCCAAATATTGTTGACTCATTTTCTCTCTCATTTGCTCTTTTCAACATTTCTGATAAATGAGAACCATAAAACATATTATCTCCTAAAATCATTGCAACATTATCTTGTCCAATAAAATCTTCTCCAATTATAAATGCTTCTGCAAGTCCATTTGGTTTGTCTTGAATTTTATATTCAAATTTCATTCCCCATTGTGAACCATCACCTAATAATGTTCTAAAAGTTTCATTATCTCTTGGTGTTGTTATAATTAATACTTCTTTGATTCCTGCTTCCATTAATACTGATAATGGATAATAAATCATTGGTTTGTCATATACTGGCATAATTTGTTTTGATATAGCATGTGTTAATGGATATAATCTTGTTCCACTTCCTCCTGCTAAAATAATTCCTTTTCTATTTTTCATCTTATATTCATTCCTTTCGTCTTTAACTATAAAATAGATTATATTTTTTACTTAGGCTTCTACTGTTTTTGCTTCTTCTAAATATCTTCTTAAACCATCTTTCCATTCTGGAACACTTATTCCACATGCTTCAAGTTTTGCTTTTGACATTTGAGAATTAAATGGTCTTTTAGCTTGTGTAACTTTCATCATTTCAATATATTCTTTTGTTGTTACAGGGTTCACTTTACATTCAATTCCTTGTTCTTTTAAAATTTCTTTTGTAAAGTCATACCATGTTGTATATCCATTATTTGTTGCATTATAAATGCCATAAGGTATTTTTTTAGTTATTGCTTGATATATTATTTCTGTTAAATCTTTTGCATATGTTGGACTTCCATGTTGATCAGATACTACACTTATCTCATCTCTTGTTGAACCTAATTTTGTCATTGTTTTAACAAAGTTGTTTCCACCAATTCCATATAACCAAGCTGTTCTGAATATGTAATATTCATCCATATTTTTTTCTATTCCTTCTTCACCATGTAATTTTGTTTTTCCATATACTGTTACAGGTGCTTTTTCATCATCTTCTTTATAATCTTTTGATACATCTAAATCTCCACCAAATACATAATCTGTTGAAATATGTACTAGTTTTGCACCAGCAGCTTTTGCAGCTTTTGCAAGATTTGTTGGGCCATCACCATTTATTTTATCTGCTAATTCATAGCATTCTTCTGCTTTATCAACAGCTGTAAATGCTGCACAGTTTATTACATAATCTGGTTGTAAATCTGTTATATATTTCATAACTGATTCTTCATTTGTAATGTCTAATTCTGCAACATCTGTTGCTATTATTTCATTACCTTCTGAAAATCTTTCTTTTACTTCTTTTGCGAGCATTCCATTTGCTCCTGTTACTAATATTTTCATTTTTTACCTTCTTTCTTTATTTTAAGAAATTTATATATTTTTTACGGTTACAATAATATCATTAAAATTAAAAAAGTGCAAGTATTTCTTGCACTTTTTTGAAGGTTATTGTCATTATCAGAGTTACAGTTCAATAAGAATATTTTCGTTGCGTAGTTGCCTATATGTTTCTTTAA